>JAUSQH010000617.1 GCA_030652895.1 Alphaproteobacteria bacterium | reverse complement strand
GGGTTGGTGGCCATGATCCACACCGCCTTGATCCTGCCGTCACCGATGGCGCGGAACATATCGACGGCTTTCAATCCCGGGGTCTGCGCCATTTTTTGCGCGCCCCAGTAGCGGGCGACCCGATCTATGTCCTGCGGGCTGGAGAAATCCATATGCGCGGCGAGCTGGTTGGCCAGGCCGCCAACCTCGCGCCCGCCCATGGCGTTAGGTTGCCCGGTCAGTGAAAATGGCCCCATGCCCGGCTTGCCGATACGCCCGGTGGCCAGATGGCAATTCACGATCGCATTGACTTTATCGGTGCCCTGGATGGATTGATTGACGCCCTGGGAATACAGCGTCAGGGATTTTTGGGTTGTGGTGAACCAGTCAAAAAAACGCGCCACATCAGCACTTGCGAGGCCACAGGCCTCGGCCACTGCTGAAATGGAATTGCCTTGCAGCCGCGCCTCCGCTAGCGCCGCGTCAAACCCGCTAGTGTGCGCGGTGACGTAGGCCTGATCCACCGCGCCAGCCTCCTGCAAATGACACAGCAGGCCGTTAAACAGATGGACATCCGTTCCCGGACGAAGTGCAAGGTGCAAGTCAGCGGCTTCCGATGTCGCCGTGCGGCGCGGGTCGATAGTGACGATGCGCAGCTGTCCCTGCTCGCGGCGCTGTATCAGCCGCTGGTATAGGACCGGATGACACCATGCGGTATTCGATCCGACCAGAATGACGAGGTCCGCCAGTTCAAAATCCGCATAACAGCCGGGAACAATATCTTCGCCGAACGCGCGCTTGTGTCCGGCGACGCTGGACGCCATGCACAATCTTGAATTGGTGTCGATATTGGCGCTGCCGATAAAACCTTTGATCAGCTTGTTGGCGACATAATAATCTTCACTCAGCAATTGCCCCGAAACGTAAAACGCCACAGCGTCGGGCCCATGTTGTGCGATGACGGCGCGGAATTGCGCCGCCACATGGTCAAGCGCATGGTTCCAGTCCGTACGTTTGCCCTTGACCATCGGATGTAACAATCTGCCATCCTGGCCAAATGTATCGCCAAGCGCGGTTCCCTTGGAGCATAGCCGCCCGAAATTGGCCGGGTGATCCGGCGTACCGCTTACGGTAACGGCCCCGGAAGCCGCGCGTGTAACATCGACCCCGCAGCCAACCCCGCAATAGGGACAGCTCGTCGAAATACTCATTCTGCGGCCTGTTGCCTGAGTTTAGGTGAAATGAATATACGGCCGTCTACAAGTTTCACCGCAATGGTGCGGGCGCAGCCATCGTCGGGATTGGCGCCGGCACCGCTATCCAGATGAAATACCTGGTTATGCAATGGACAGGCCACGGAACGGCCATGCACAATACCCTGTGACAATGGACCGTCCTTATGCGGACAACGGTCCTCCAGCGCGAAAATCTCATCATCTGCCGTTCGAAAAACGGCAATTGCCATGGTATTCGTGTGTACCACGCGCGCACCCAGAACCGGAATGTCCGGGATGCCGCCAACTTCAACCCACTCTGTCATTATACTGCGCTCCATTTACTCTGCCGCCAGCGCCAGACGTTTAAACTCATGTGTATGCACGCCTTCGGTGGCACGCTCTGCCCACGGATCTTTCTGAACAAATTTTTGCGACATCATAAATCTTGCGTACAGGCGCGCGCGGTTTTCACCGTCGGCAACGACTTTTTCTTTCACATGATCCAGCCCGACACGTTCCACCCACGGCGCCGTGCGTTCCAGATAATGCGCCTCCTGCCGGTAGAGCTGCATAAAGGCGGCGCAATATTCCAGAACCTCGGCCTCGGTCTCGACCTTGCATAATAAGTCAGTCACGCGAACCCTGATGCCGCCATTGCCGCCAACATGAAGTTCCCACCCGGAATCTACGGCAATGACCCCGAAATCCTTGATCGTGGCTTCGGCGCAATTGCGCGGACATCCCGATACCGCCATCTTCACTTTGTGCGGGGTCCAGCTGCCCCAGGTCATCTTTTCCATCAAGACCCCCATGGATAAGGAGGCCTGGGTGCCAAACCGGCACCATTCCGAACCCACACAGGTTTTAACGGTGCGCAGCGCCTTGCCATAGGCATGGCCAGACACCATGCCGCCTGCATTCAGATCTTTCCAGACATCGGGTAGCTGCTCTTTTTTGACGCCCAGTAAATCGATGCGCTGCCCGCCGGTAACTTTCACAGTCGGGATATTAAATTTATCAACTACATCGGCGATGGCGCGCAGTTCCCGGGAGTTGGTCAGTCCGCCCCACATGCGCGGCACAACGGAATATGTACCGTCTTTCTGAATATTGGCGTGGGCGCGTTCATTGATAAATCGCGACTGGTAATCGTCGGCATATTCGCCCGGCCAGTCACATACCAGATAATAATTCAGCGCCGGACGGCAGGTGGAACAGCCATTGACGGACATCCACTGCAGTTCCTGCATCACAGCGGGAATGCTCTTCAACTCCTTGGCAAGGATCAGGCGGCGCACATCACCATGCGATAAGTCTGTGCACGGGCAAAGTGGCTTGATGGCGCTGCCGCCCGTATACGCATCCCCCAGCGTCAGTTCCAGAAGATTTTCCACCAGCCCGGTGCACGAACCGCACGACGCGGACGCCTTGGTCCTTGCGCGTACCTCCTCAAGGCTGGTCAAGCCGTGATCGCCGATGGCAGTAACGATCTTGCCCTTGCATACGCCGTTACAACCGCAAATCTCCGCCGTGTCCGGCAGTGCTGCAACGGCGGACTTAGGGTTTTCCTGGCCACCCCCGGCGAAGGCCTGACCGAAGATCAGGCTTTCTCGAATATCGGAGATGTCCTTGCCTTCGCGCAGCATCTGGAAATACCAGCCGCCGTCGCCGGTGTCGCCATACAGCACCGCGCCGCGAATGCGGTTATCCTTTAGCACCAGCCGCTTGTACACCCCACGATGGGCGTCGCGCAAAATGATATCCTCGGTGCCTTCGCCCTCGGAAAAATCGCCGGCGGAAAACAGATCAACGCCGGTTACTTTCAGCCGCGTGTTGGTGACGGAACCTTGATAGGCCGCGGTCGCATCATCGGCAAGCTGGGCCGCGACGACTTTCGCCATGTCGAACAAGGGCGCCACCAGGCCATACACTGCGCCGCGATGCTGCACACATTCACCCACAGACAGGATTGCAGGATCGGATGTGACCATATGATCGTCAACGACAATGCCGCGCTCGCAGGTCAGACCCGACGCCTTGGCAAGCGTGGTGCTCGGCTTGATGCCGACCGCCATGACGACAAGGTCCGCATCAATACGCTTTCCGTCCTCCAATAGAATGCCTTCGGCTTTTTGGGAGCCGTAAATTTCCTTGCTGTTGGCGCGGGTGTTTATTTCGATGCCGCGTTTTTCCAGCTCGCGCTGCAGCAGATAGCCAGCGGCCTCGTCCAGCTGGCGCTCCATCAGCGTCGGCATAAGATGGACGACACTGACCTGCATGCCGTTGGCGCGCAGGCCATTGGCTGCCTCCAGCCCCAGAAGCCCGCCACCGATGACCACCGCGCGGGTGTGGGTGCGCGACGCCGCCAGCATCTTTTCCACATCCAGAACGTCGCGGAAGGTTACTACGCCGGGCAGGTTTGCACCGGGGATCGGCAGTATGAACGGGTCCGATCCGGTGGCGATCAGGAGCCGGTCATATCCCGCCCTGATGCCGCACGCGCTGACCACCTCACGCTTTTCACGGTCGATGAACTCGATCTTCGCGCCCATGTGCAGGATAATGCCGTTATCCGCATACCAGTCGCGGCCGTTGATGACGATGTCTTCAAAGCTTTTTTCCCCGGCCAGCAGGGGCGACAGCATGATGCGGTTGTAATTCACGTTCGGCTCGGCGCCGAATACGGTGATGTCGTAGGCGTCGGGCGCGCGGGTGAGTAATTCCTCAACCGCGCGCATACCTGCCATGCCGTTCCCAATAACGACCAATCTTGGCTTCATTAACGCTCACCCTTTTGCTGCACATATTTACAGGATGGGTGTCGCAACAATTGGGCCAACTAGCCGCAGGAAGAAAACCCGCGGTAATCTGCAATTTTCAGGACAATGGTAGGCGGGATTGCCGTTTTTATCGTCAAAATACGGGGGTGCCGCTTAAATGGCGGGCAGTCGCTCAGTTATCCGGGGTCGTTAAGGTTTCGGCCCAGGCCTGAAGTTCCTTGATCCGCATATAGCCGCCGTCGCCTTCGACAACGCCTTCCTTGCGGGCGTCGTGAATGCAATCCACCGGGCACACCGGAACGCAAAAGCCGCAATCGATGCAGTCTTCCAGAACGATTTTGAAGCGGCCACGGAAGTCGCCCTTGATCGCCTGTACGGCATCGGCTTTGCCGGGGCACATTTCATCACAGGCGCCGCAGCCGATGCAGGTTTCATCGATATAAAAATGCCCGGCGCGATGTTTTGTCACCCGTTCTTCCATAATGCGCCTACTGCCTGAATTCCGTTTTGAGATGGTGGGAGTCGTTTATGAGTTGCTGCATGGTCTGTTTATAGCGGAATAAATAATCCCGGCGCAGCTGGTCTTCGGCAGCGACGGTAAATTGCGGCTCCCGCATGCTCAGATAATTCAGCGTAAATTCATGATCAGGCCTGCCATGGTTTTTGGCGGTGTTTTCGATCACAGCCTTCCACACGCAAAGCGGCGCTTCAAAAGCGAAATCACTAATGTCTTCGCGTGTGGCGCTGGCTAACGTGATCCCGGTCACATCATAGGTGTCAAAGGTAAGCCGTATGCTCCACGGTTTACCCGCATCCCCATCCGTAACCGTGAACTGCATGACGCAATCAGCGTAGCCGAGCTGTTTGTAACGCGCCACATTGTCACGCATCACCGCCACCAGCGCCTCAAACCAGGCCTGCGATGGAAATGTCACCGGCCCCGGATCCGCCATCTGCGGCGTCGCCGTCGCGGAGGCTTCATTTTTTACAATTGCCATTGCATTTACCCTCAGGCTGCGACCGATCCACCCCAGGGAAGCTGCATCGGGATCGTGCAACGCGCCCTGCGGTCGAACCCGGCGCGGTCACACCGCTGCAGATATTCCTCTATAAACACGGTCCACAGTTTGCCAAGACCTTCCATGCCCTTGTCGATATTCTTGAGGCCACCACCAAGCAGTATGGCTACCGGCTCATTTACAGTTGCCTCGCTGAACGCCGTCATGATGATCTGTTCGCCAAGATCGGCGAAACGGTGCAGCTCTTCCTCGGCCTGCGCGCGGTTCGGGTGGTTGTCGAGGAAGTATTTGAACTGCAGCACCCCATAGGAAACGTGACGTGCTTCATCCTGCATGCACAGGCGAAAGATCTCCTTGTCGGCGTGTGTCTTGGCGATCATTTCGCCGGAACGGAAAATTGACAGCACCAGACCTTCACCGAGCAGATTGAGAAGGAATGTGCCCATCACATGGTTGGGCGCATCCAGAATGGATTTCAGGGCCCATTCGAACCCGGGCGTCGCATGCATCAGTCCGCCGCCCATCAGGGCGCGCTTGCGGAACACTTCCTGATGGCGGGCTTCGTCCATGATCTGGGTGGCCATGAAACTTTTCACTTCCAGAAAGTCCTGCGGAATGCGGTACAGCCACTTGGCGGGGAAATCACCAGCGGCGAATTCAACCTCGGTCAGGAAGGTGGAAAGCTGGCACGACGCCTTGGCAAGGTCTTCCGGCAAACCGTTCACGTCATCCCATGGGATGTCGCGGGTGGCGCTCCATTGCCGCGCCACCGCCTCTTCATACAAAGGCATGACATTATCTGACCACACATCATATTTATGCAGCACGTCATAGTTTTCCAGCACCGGCATCATGTTCTTGTAAGGTTCCCGGATGGAGCCGCGCGGGGCGAAGCTTTTCCAGCTGACCACCTCGTCAATTTCGCCCGAACCCTTGACCCGGTTAATGTCGTTATAGGTCAGCCCGCGTGAGGAGATCTTTGGTTTCTGACTGCCCCAGCCATTGGCCTCGCCATTCATCCACTGCAGCGAATAGCTGCCCGCACTGAGACGTTCGAAATTCTTTTGCAGAATTTCCCCCCACACCTGGCCATGGGATTGGAAATCGCGCTCATATTTATCCAGTGCCGCAGCATTGCTGGGCGTGTCGCCCGGTAGCGGCTTCAGTTTGTCTACGGTGACATCAACGCCCATGGAACGATCCTCCGTTTGTGTTTACCTGACCGCTGAATGTGTCAGGCCGGCACGGCGGACTAGATTGCCGCGCAGTTATTGATTAACTAGTCAATATACTGTTGATTGGTTTGTCAACAGTTTTTGCGCCACTATTGACCGAATAATCTATTACGATAGATCGACACCGGTTAAATATTGTAGTACATATCAAGTCATGAACATACAGACCGTACGCAGACGAATGAACCCCGATGACCGGCGCGCGCAATTGCTTGTGTGCGGTGTGCGGGTATTTGCCAATTTGGGAATAGGCCGCGCCAGCCATGCCGAAGTGGCCCGTGAGGCGGGGGTCTCGGTAGCGACCATCTTCAATTATTTTCCCACCCGGGAAAACCTTGTGGAGCAGGTTTTGAACCAGGTCGACGAATTTTTAACCGAAATGACTGCGACTATAGAGACGTCAGACCTTGGTGCGCCTGAAGCGCTCTACAAATTGATGAGAGCCTTTGCGGATGCGGCCAACACGGATTCCGATATGATCCGGGTCTGGCTGGAATGGAGCACATCTATCCGCGATGACATCTGGCCCAAATATCTCGATTTCCAGGAGCGTGTTATTGACCGGCTTCGTCAGATGATTGTAAACGGCCAGCGAGCAGGCGTCGTGGCGGCGGATGTCGATCCGGAAGATGCGGCGCGAATCGTGGTGGGGGACGCGCATATGGTGGCGCTGATGCAGTTTGCGCACCGCGCGTCCGCCGATATGGACCGTTTTCTGAGCCATCTTGTCGAAAGCGTGCTGAAAGTCTCCACCGTTGGCGGGGCCTCGCGCTAATTCGCGTGAAGCGCTGGGCGCGCGGGATGTGACTGTGCTAGGCTGCCGTCAGCTCAACAATCCAGGAAGATGACAGCATGACCTACGGCGTGGGACTGGGCATCGCCAATTTCCCGTTTGCCGATGCGGACGGGTTCTGGCGCTGGGTGGCGTTGTGTGAAGAAGGCGGCGTCGATTCGATCTGGCAATCGGACCGTATCGTTTCCAAAGACCCGCATCTGGAATGCATGAGCGTGATGGCGGCGCTGGCCGGCGCCACCAAACGGCTTAAATTCGGCATGAATGTCGCCTCGGCGGGCCTGCGCGATCCCCTGTTGCTGGCCAAGCAGTGCGCCACCATCGATGTGCTGAGCAATGGCCGCCTGCTGCCCGCGTTTGGCGTGGGCAGCGCCATCGGCCCGGAATGGGAGGCTACCGGCCGCACCACCAAACGCCGCGGCGTGCGCACCGATGAATGCTTGACGCTTATCTCGCGGCTGTGGAAAGAAGACAGCGTGAGCTTTGACGGCGAATTTTTTCAATACCGGGATGTTTCCATTTCACCCCGCCCGGTGCAACCGGACATTCCGATGTGGGTTGGCGGATCGGCGGAAGGCGCGATCCGGCGCACGGCGGCGCTCGGCACCGGCTGGCAGGCCGGGCTGGAGACCCCCGCCCAGGTCGCCCCGGTCATCGCCGGGATCAAACGGGCGCTGACGCAAACCGGACGCACAATTGACCAGGATCACTACGGCGCGGGCTTTGCCTACCGCTTCGGCACATGGGATGATGCCCCGGTGGCGCGCAATATGGCGGCGCTGGCGAAACGGGTGAAGGACGATCCGCGCGGCTATTATGCGGTGGGAGGCGCGGATGATATTCTCGCCCGGCTGCGCGAATTCATCGAAGCGGGGGCGCATAAATTCATCCTGCGCCCGGTTGCGGGCGACGCCCATGAAATGGTGGAACAAACCAGGCTGCTGATCGCCGAAGTGATACCGCAGGTTGCGGCTATGAATTCGTGAACTGAATGCCGCGGCATGTAACGGCGCCGTCATTTTCCCCATCTTGATATTATCAGCGCCGGCCATCGTTTTGGTTGCGAAGGGCCGGCAAACGGACTAGGGCATTTCATCAATTGACGGAAGCAGCGTCCCTCGGCCGTCATTGCGAGGAGCGAAGCGACGTG
>JAUSQH010000613.1 GCA_030652895.1 Alphaproteobacteria bacterium | reverse complement strand
GACGTCGTCGAGCGCTCGAACCGCATCCTGGGCCGGCTGCGCGACACTGCGCGCGGCTTTGCGGCGCTGCGCCAGCGGCTGGCGGCGCTGCCGATGTGGAAGCGCGTCGACGTTGCCGGCCTGCGCCTGGCCATCGTCCACGGCGACGCCGAGTCGCTGGCCGGCTGGGGCTTCGCGCAGGAGAGGCTGCGCGACCCGGCCCACCAGCCGCAGCTGCGCCACTGGTTCGAGCAAGCCGGGGTCGACGCCTTCGCCTGCAGCCACACCTGCCTGCCGGTGTTCCACAGCCTGGCGATGCCAGGCCGGCCCCTGGCCGCGCTGGTGCTCAACAACGGCGCCGCGGGCATGCCCAACTTCAGCGGCGACAGTGCCGGCTTGCTGACCCGCATCGCCGTGACGCGCTTCAAAGGCGCCCAGCGCCGCCATGGCCTGCGCAGCGGCACCGCCTTCATCGACGCCATCGCCGTCGAGGTGGATGCGGCGCGCTGGCAGGCCGAGTTCCTGGCCCAGTGGCCGGCCGGCAGCGACGGCCACGCTTCATACTGGCAGCGCATCCAACAAGGTCCGGCGTTCACGCCCGACCAGGCTTTGACGACATCGGAGGACTGACATGCTGGCCATCATCGGAGGCACCGGGCTTTACGACTTGCCCGGTCTGCAGGTTGACGCGCAGATCGACGGCGACACGCCTTTCGGCAGCCCCTCGGGCGCGCTGCTGCGCGGGCGCCTGCACGGGCACACGCTGCTCTTTCTGGCCCGCCATGGTGCCGGCCACAAGCTGCTGCCGCATGAGGTGAACTACCGCGCCAACCTGTTCGCGCTCAAACGCGCTGGCGCCACGCAAGTGCTGGGTTTCTCGGCCGTGGGCAGCCTGGCCGAAGAAGTGGCGCCGGGTGAACTGGCGATGCCCGAGCTGTACTTCGACTGGACCCGTGGCCGGCGCGAGCAAAGCTTCTTCGGCCGCGGCGTTGCCGCCCATGTCTCGACCGCCAACCCGGTCAGCCGGGTGCTGGTCGACGCCGTCGTCGGCGCCGCCGCGCAGCAAGGCATCCAGGTTCATCGCGGCCTGACCTACGGCTGTGTTGAAGGGCCGCGGCTGGGCACGCGCGC
>JAUSQH010000605.1 GCA_030652895.1 Alphaproteobacteria bacterium | reverse complement strand
CGACCCGGGCCCGCGGGGCGCCGAGCATACCCGGGTGGTCTCGCGCTGCGGGCACAATGGCCAGGCGGTGCATCGTGCATTCTGGAAAGCGACGGCCTGTGACAGTTCCGTACCGGATCCTCATCGTCGGCGGCATGCCGGCCGACCTGGCGGCGACGCCTTATGGGCCGTTCGCGGTCAGCGTCTGTGAGTCCTTGGCAGCGGCCGCCGAGCAACTCGGCCTGGCCCCTCCTGACGCCGTGCTGCTGCAGCTGGACGACGCTGCGGCACTGGCGGCGCTGGCGTCGTGGCCGGCGCTGACGCACGCGGTGCTGGACGCCGCCGTTGTCGTCACCGCGCCAGCGCCCGACGCCGCCGCCACGCTGGCCTTGCTGGCGCTGGGCGTGCAGGACTTGCTGCCCGCCGAAGAGCTGCAGGCGGCCACGCTGGCGCGCGTGCTGCGGCTGGCGATCGAACGCTAGCGCATCGAACTGGTGGCGCGCAAAGCCTGGGCCATCGACCTGTCCACCGGCTTGCCCAACCGCGCCCAGTTGCTCGAGCACATGGGCCATCTGCTGGCGCTGCGCGAGCGCGAGCCGGCGCCGATGGCGCTGATCGTGCTGCGCGTCAGCGGCTTGGGCGCGGTCGGCGCGGCGATGGGCAGCGAGGCGGCCAACGTGCTGCGCCGCAAGGCGGCGGTGCGGCTGCGCGCGGCGCTGCGCGCCAGTGACGTCGTCGCCGCCATCGGCGCCGACGCCTACGCCGTGCTGCTGGCCTGGATCGACGCCCCGACCGACGGCGAGCGCGTCGCTGCCAAGCTTGCCCATGCGCTGGCGCGGCCGTTCAAGGTGGCGGGCCGCGAGCAGACGCTGGTGGTCAGCCAAGGGCTGGCGTCATACCCTGAACATGGCCGCGAGGCCGATGCCTTGCTGCGCCGGGCGCTGGCTCAAGCCAGCGCCAGTGCCGGTGTCGGTCAGATGCGTCCGGCGCGCGCCGCCGACCGCGGCCTGGCCGCGGCAGCCAACGACGACGAAGCCAAGCCCTGAATCAGCGCTGGATGTCGCCCAGGCAGAGGTACTTGA
>JAUSQH010000602.1 GCA_030652895.1 Alphaproteobacteria bacterium | reverse complement strand
CATCGGCCCGGTCGGGTTGGCCGATACATATTCAATGTTGATTCGTCTGCCTTCACCGATATGCGAAACGCCAAACTGCCCCGCTTCGCGCAAAATTCCAGCCAGCACCATATGCCAGTAGCCCGCCGTCAGGCGCAGATTGATAAACCCCGGCCCGGCGATCTCGACTGTTTCAAATATGGCATCGCGTTGCAGCGCAGCCGCCAGCAATTCAGCGATCTCACGCGGTTTCATACCTGCCTGTTTCGCCAACACCAGCGCTGCATTGGTTGCAAAATCGCCATGAGAGGGATCGCGTGGCGCTTCCAGCGTTACGGCCTGGGTGTCGCAGCCTTTCAGACGCGGCTCCGCCGCCTGCAATGCTTCGAGCGTTGCAATCACTTCAAGGCGAAAGTCATTGAATATGTTCATTATATCCCTAGAGCCTGTGTTGTTGCAGCCTGTGACTCCGGATTTACGCGCCACCGCATATCCGGGTTGCGCGATCCAGAGCCACAAAACAAGACCGTATTATATGAGCCGTGGATCCCACTTCGATCAAAGCGCAAGCGCACTGGGCGTGGCGCCGCGAATGGCCACGAACGTATCGGTGGTAAAGCCGTTAAAGCTGCTTTGCAACGCATTCGAATAGGCGCCGACCCCGCCCACTTCAATCCAGTCGCCTTCGGAAATATCCTTGGGCAGCGCGAACTGATGCGGCACAACATCGTTTGAATCGCAGGTTGGCCCGAACAGGGTGAATGGGCGCATCTCGTCCGACAATGGCCCGCGTAAGCGGATGGCCTGCAAGGGCGGACGCAGGTCACCGTAAACTATCTCCGACAGGCTGCCATAAATACCTTCATTCAGGTATAGCTGATTGTCCTTGCGCAGATGAACCTGGGTAATCAGCGAAGCAGCGTCGGCGACCATTCCGCGTCCAGGCTCGCATAATAACGGCACCTTTCCCAGATAGCCGTACCGGGTGGCGGATTCGCTAATCTGGCTGAAGAATTCCTCCAGGGAGGGAGCCTTGACCTCTGCGTCAGAAACAGGAAAACCGCCGCCAACATTAATATATTCCGGCGTTACGCCAGCGCGGTCCAGCACACGCGCGACAATCTCGAACGCCTTTCCATAAGCCGACGCTTTGCGGCACTGGCTGCCAACATGAAATGAAACCGCGGGCCTCGATTGTCGCGCCACCACCTCACGCAGAAGCTCCACCCCCGCATCTTCATCCGCCCCGAATTTTGCCGACAGGTCAAATGTGGCGACGCCGCCAGGAGTGCGCAAACGCACCTGAATAATATGGCCCGGTCCCGCAATATCGATAAGCTTTTTTAATTCGCTTGGATGATCGACGACGAAGTCGTTCACCCCATATACACGTACCGCAGAATCAATGGCCGCACGGCTCTTCACCGGATGGTTAAAATAGCAACTGACATCGCTAAACCGTTCGTTCACAAGCGCAATTTCGTTCAGAGACGCGGTGTCAAAATCCCGGATACCTGCATCATGCATGGCCTTTAATACAATAGCATGCGGATTACATTTCACGGCGTACAAGACCTTGCCGGGAAATCCGTTCAGAAAACGCCGCGCCGTTATGGCAATGCGCTCCGGCCAAAAGCACATAACCGGATAGGATGGCCGCAACGACGCCAGCATATCGGGTACCGAAGCAAAGCTGGGATCGGGCATTGCGGGAATCCTTGTAAGCGGCTGGAGCGCCGGTATTTACGGCAAGCGCGGACAGCCCGCAAGCCTTACTCTAACCCTGAGCTGAAATGACCCTGTGCGCCGAGCCGGTCCTTCCTGCAGATCGAAGAGGATCTCGCCGTGCACTGCGAAAAGTACAAATCCAGTTCGCCATCAGGTTTCTGATTGAGATCATAACAGTTGATGGTGCCATAATCGATGACCATCGCCTGAACACACAGGCTGTTTTTTTCAACCCACCATTTACCATCACCTTTGAAATGACGGGTTGACGTTACAAGTTTATGAAATGTCTTATAGTGAAAATAAGTCAGCGCCACCCGCATGGTTCCATCGGGAAACAGATGCAACTTCACATTCATGAGCCGGTTACCGGACGGAATATCCAGCCGGCCGGCAAGCAGGTTAAGTGTGCGCCCCGCAGCGGCCGAGGAGATTTGAGGCCCGGTTAACGCCGCTCCGGCGCGATTGCGCTTGGTTTCTTCAGCATCACCGCCATCACCGCCACGTTGTTTTTTTGCTGCCTCCGCGGCGGCCTGCGCTGCTTTGGCGGCCGCGGCTTTCTCTTTTTCAGCTGTATCTTCGGCGGGCGCTACTGGCACAGCGGCTTCTTCTTCGACCAGTGGCGCCTCGACCTGATCCTCGCTTAACATGTCCGGCAGCGCTTCGTGTATATCCATGTCGGCCGGAGGCAATTCCATTTCAGGCCCACCAGACTCGCCGCGAGACAGTTCAAACACCAGTTCCTCGCCATCTCCCAGGCCAAGCGCACCAGAATCGGACTTGAACAGCGCGGCCCCCTGCAACGCAAACCAGACAAACCAGAGCACATGCAGGAAAATGGAAACAATAATAAATGCGGCCAGATGCCGGTGTCCCGGGTTCAACATGGAGCGGGTTGCGCTCACCTTCCAGGCTCCGTTAATATGATAATCTCTTCGATCTTGATTTCACGCATCTGCTCCATTAAATCAATCAGCGTTTCTGCTTGGGCATTCTTGTCGGCCCTGACCTGGACCGAACGATGCCCTTCCTTGAGAAAGAAACTGCGCAGCATAAAGGGTGCAAATTGCGCCTCGATCACCTGATCCATAATATAAACAAAGCCATCCGGGCCGACATAGATGGTAATCGCCTCGGCTGGCTTTGTTTCATCTAATGTGCCTACGGGCAAGTCCACCTGCACCGGATCGGTCGCTTTCATGGCGCCGGTGATCAGAAAAAACGTGATCAGCAGAAAAACCACATTGATAAGCGGCACCATATATTCATATTCGCGGCGCGGCCGTTCGGGGCCAAAATCAATCATTCACTGTCCCCATCTGAAATCGATGGCAAGACGGCCTTTGCGTCCTCCAGTTTTTTCATGGCGATGTTCTTCAGGCCAGCGCTGCGCGCAGCCTCGATCACATGGATTAGCGCCTGATTTTTTGCGCCTGGCTCAACCACAATCATCAGCGTAACTTCCGCCGCCTGGGATTTAAGTTTCTCCATTTCCGTCCGCAGCAAATCCAGGGGAACAGTTTTCCCGTCAATTCGAATGCTGTTGTCTGCGCGGATAAACACCGGCGAAAGATTGAAATCCTTTTCTACCGATTGGCGCTCTCCCGCCGGTGTTGCAAAACGCAGCACCTGCGGGGTGCCAAAGGTGTTGATCAGCATAAAAAAGATCAGCAACAGGAACACAACGTCAATCATCGGCGTCATACTTAGTTTGCGCGAGCGGCGGACCGGCTGGTCAAGTATGGTCATAACCTGCGGGGCTCCGGCTATTGCGCAGCCTGGGCATTGGCGGACGCGTTTGCGTCCGCCTGCTTTACGGCGGCTTGCAGCGCCTGCATCAGACGCGCCGAGACATCGCGCATATCCTGGCGGTATTGTTCAAGGCGATTTTCCAGCAGATTCAGCACCGTCACCACGGGAATGGCCACCATCAAACCTACCTGGGTTGTAAGCAGTGCTTCCCAGATACCGCCCGCCAGGACCGACGGGTCAACCTTGCTGCCCGCGATTTCCAGCTGTTGGAAGGCCGTAATCATGCCCATCACCGTACCAAGCAGCCCAAGCAGTGGCGCGATGTTGCCTATCACTTCCAGCCAGCGGAGATAGGATTGCATCCCCACAAGCTGATTGCCGCCCACACGCCCAAGCTCTTCTTCGATTTCCGTATCACGGCGGTGATCACGCCAATGGGCGACTATTCCCGATTCCATCAGCCGGGCCAGGGGTCCTTTTTGTTTTGCAACCTGACTTTGTGCGGCGGCAAAGTCCCCCGCCCGAACCAATTCCAGTATCGGGTCAATAGTGCCGGCGCGGGAGCGCGGGCCGGCATAAACCCCTGCAAGATAAAATTGTACGATTTTGACGATTATAATGGCAACAGCCACAACGGATAAAACCAGAAGCACGGCAACAACTGGTCCGCCCCTGAATAGCAACGGCGCGACCACGTCGTTGTAGGTTTGTACCAGGGCTGCTAACATGGCTTAACTCCCAAAAGTATTATTATTATTACTATTATTAAGCTGCCTCTGAGTTGCCAGCTAGCTAGTTCGTACTACGAACTGAAACATATCTGCGCGCCATTAGCAATGAC
>JAUSQH010000600.1 GCA_030652895.1 Alphaproteobacteria bacterium | reverse complement strand
TGGCTCCGCGCGCACCGCCGCTGGAATTGCGTGTACACCGGCGCTACAACCCGGAAGGGATCAGCGCCTATAATATTGTGCCGGGGCTGCTTGGGGTCATTTTGACCCTGACCATGGTGCTGATCACTGGCCTTGCGGTGACGCGTGAAACGGAACGCGGCACCATGGAAAATCTGCTGGCCATGCCGTTAACCCCGGCTGAGGTCATGGTAGGAAAATTGATCCCCTATGTACTGATTGGTTATATTCAGGTGATTTTTATCCTGCTGGGCGCGCGGTTTATTTTTCATGTCCCCATGATTGGGTCCTTGCCGCTGCTGGTCCTTGTGCTCGCGCTGTTCATCGCGGTCAATCTTGCGGTTGGGTTCACCTTTTCGACGCTGGCGCGCAACCAGTTGCAGGCGATGCAGATGACTGTGTTCTTCTTTCTGCCGTCGATACTTTTATCTGGCTTCATGTTTCCGTTTCGCGGCATGCCGGTCTGGGCGCAAATGATCGGCGAGGCGCTGCCGCTGACGCATTTTCTGCGCATCGTGCGCGGCATACTGCTGAAGGGGAATGGCTTTTTTGAGATATGGCCCAGCATCTGGCCGCTGCTGATTTTCCTCACTGTGGTCAGCACCATCGCCCTTACCCGGTACCGGCGCACGCTGGATTAATGCGCGCGCTTTACATCTTGACAAGTCTTGTTGAGCATCGTCTCATTAGGGGAGCCGCCTGGTCCGGCATACAGTATTGTCAATATTTTTTCCGGTCCGCGCCGTCCAGCAAGGCTCCATAAAGAATATTCTCATGGGAGGAGATGGCAGTATGGCTGACACGCGTTTCGATATGGTAATCCGCAATGGCACAGTGGTGGATGGCACCCGCATGCCGCGCTTCAGGGCGGACATTGCGATCAAAGATGGAAAAATTGCCGAAATAGGCCGTGTGGCCGGCAAGGGAAAAAAAGAAATAGACGCGACCAACCTGATCGTCGCGCCAGGCGCCATTGACGTGCACACCCATTACGATGCGCAGCTGCAATGGGACCCCTATGCCAGCCAGTCGTGCTGGCACGGCATTACCTCGATCGTGATCAGCGCCTGTGGTTTTGGCTTTGCACCCTGCCACCCGCATGACCGCGAACGCGCCATGCAACGCATGACCCGTGTGGAAGCCATTCCCTATTCCGCGATGAAAGAAGGCATGCGCTGGGACTGGGTGACGCAGGCTGAATATCTCAATTCTATGAAAAAGGCGGGGCTTGGGGTCAATGTGGCCAGCTATATTCCTCAATCTCCGGTGCGCGGCTATGTTTTGGGTACGGAAGACAGCACGCGCGAACATGTGACGCCTGCGGAACTGGAGGCGATGAAAGAACTGGTGCGTGACGGCTATCGCGCCGGAGCCATGGGCCTGTCCACCGATCTTAATCTGATCGACCGTGATTTTGACGGATCGATCCTGCCCAGCCTGGTGGCGCCGATGGAGGAAACCGAAGCGCTGATTTCCGTGGCGCAGGAATTCAATGTCGGCTCCATCGAAGTGACGCCCAAGCAACTGAAGATCGGGCCGGACGAAGCCAAAATGCTGGAGCGTTGGGCCAATATTTCCGGGCGGCCGATTTATTACAATGCGCTGATCCAGGAAGGCCACCGCCCCGGCGCCTATAAGGAAGCCCTGGCGCTGCTGGAAGATATGAACACGCGGGTGCAGGTAAACGGGCTGGGACTGACCCATGAACTGGAATCCCTGTTCAATCTGATCGAATATAATCTGTTCGATGAAATGCCCGCCTGGAACAAGGCGCTGGCCTGCCCGCTGGAACAGCGTATCGCCAACCTGGCTAATCCTGAAGTACGTAAAACATTGCAGCATGATCTGGATCATCATGTGGAACGGCTGTGGTCAGGCAACTGGGCGCGGCTCATGGTGATGGAATCGAAAGACCCGAAACTGGTTGGCAAATATGTCTCGCAGATCGCCTCCGAGCGCGGCCAGAATCCGCTTGATGTGTTTTGCGACATCAATGTGGCGGAACGCCTTGAAACCAATTTCATCATCGAAGATTTCGCCAATATGGACGATGCGGCCAATCAGGAAATGTTGCTGCACCCGTATGTGATCCCCGGCCTGTCGGACGGCGGCGCCCATACGCAGTTCCTCAGCCTGGGAAAATATCCCACCATCCTGCTGGCCAAATGGGTGCGCGACAAAAAAGTGCTGAGCCTGGAAGAAGCGCATTGGCGCCTCTCGCACATGGCGGCGGCGTCGATCGGCATGACCGGGCGGGGAATGTTGCTGCCTGGCGCACCCGCGGACATCATTGTCTACGATCTCGACAAACTGGCGGTCACCCCGGAAAAGCCGGTGTATGAAACCATCATTGGCGGCGGCAGGCGTCTGGTGCAGCGCGCGACTGGTTACCGTGCGATCCTTGTCAATGGGGTGACAACGTTTGAAAACGGCGAATGCACCAATGCGCGCCCAGGCGATATCTGGCGCACCAGTGTCGGAGAGCACTATAATAATGCGCTAAAAAAGGCTGCGGAATAGTTTTTAATTAGCCGGGGAAGAAATTCACGATTTCTTCCCCGTGCGCAATATTAAAAGCGCGGCAAATCCGGAAAGCGGGTGGCCCCGCCATGCACATGCACCCGGCCCAGTTCGGCGCAGCGGTGTAAAACCGGAAATACCTTGCCCGGATTAAGCCGCCCATGCGGGTCGAAGGCGCATTTCAGCCGCTGCTGCTGCGCCAGATCGGTTTCGTTGAACTGGACCGGCATCAGATCGCGCTTTTCCACGCCAACGCCATGTTCGCCGGTCAGCACACCGCCCACCTCGACGCAGAGACGTAAAATGTCCGCACCGAAATCTTCCGCTCTTTCCAGCTCGCCCGGCGCGTTCGCGTCGTACAAAATGAGTGGATGCAGATTGCCATCGCCTGCATGAAAAACGTTTGCGACACGCAGGCCATACTGTGCGGATAATTCGCGAATGCGCGCAAGCACTTGCGACAGCCGGCCACGCGGGATCGTACCGTCCATACATAAATAATCCGGCGAAATGCGGCCCATCGCAGGAAACGCGTTCTTGCGCCCAGCCCAGAAGGCCAGGCGCTCGGCCTCGTCGCGGCTTTCAGAAATTGTCTGCGCGCGGCAGGCCCTGGCGACGTCGCACACCCGTGCCGATAGCGCCGCGACTTCTGCCGCCACACCATCCAGTTCGACAATCAGCAAGGCCTCTACATCACGTGGATACCCCGCGTTACAAAAATCATCCGATGCATGTATGGCCGGACGATCCATCATCTCCATCCCACCCGGGATTATACCATCGCCGATAATCGCGGCAACGCAGGCCCCCGCATCTTCAATGGAATCGAAACCCAGCAACAACGCCTTTGCGGTTTCCGGCCTGGGCAGAATACGCACCGTCACCTCGGTTATCACCCCCAGCAGACCTTCTGATCCGGCAACGACCCCCAATAGATCAAGCGACGCTGCATCGAGATGCTTGCCGCCCAGTCGGATCACTTCGCCGCTCATCAGCACCATCTCTAGGCCCGTCAGATTATTGGTGGTGAGGCCATATTTCAGACAGTGCACGCC
>JAUSQH010000589.1 GCA_030652895.1 Alphaproteobacteria bacterium | reverse complement strand
TGGCTCGACGTGCTCGACCTGCCGCTGGTGCACTACCTGGAGGCTTCGTACCACGTCGACGGTGAACGCCAGGCCGTGCAGGCCGGCGGCGAGCCTGCGGTTCTTACCCATGGCCTGCGGCCGGCGCCGCTGTTCGAGCGCGAGCGCAGTGCCTACCCGATGCTGCGCTACCCCTGGGTCGATGCGCGCGCCGCCTTGCTGGCGCTGGCGGCGCAGCGGCCGGCGCTGGAAGCGGTGCAACTGGCCTACGTCAACCCGGAGACCGGCGCCGACGCCGAGAACATCCTCGGCTTTTACGCCTTGATGCTGCGTCCGCGGCAGCAGCTGCGGCTGCCGGCGCGCTCACCGGCGTCGGTGTTCCATGTCATCGAAGGCGGGGTCGAGGTCAGCGTCGAGGCGCAGCGCTTCAGCCTTGCCGAAGCCGACACCTGCTGCGCACCGGGCTATACCGCGGCGACGCTGCGCAATCAGGATGGCAGCGCGCCGGCCTTCGTCTTCGTCGCCGACGAGACCCCGCTGCACCGCAAGCTGGGCATCTTCGAGGACCGCGGCTGACGCCAGCGAATCAGCTGGTGCGTGCGAGCCCGCGCAGCAGCGGCGCGGCGCGCAAGCTGCCGACCTCGATGCCGTTCCAGTTCTTCAAAGTCACGTCGCTGAGGCTGCGCAGCAAGCTGGCGGCGTCACCGGCCAGCGGCAGCAAGGCATCGATCAACGCCGCCATCACCACCTCGCAGGCACGCGCGTTGTTGCCGTCGTCGACCTTGATCGCCACCCCGAGGCCGAGCTCGGGCAGCGCGGCGCAGAACACGCCTTCGGCGCCGACCTTGCAGAACACGCGCTCGCCCAGGCATTCCATCACCCGGGTGTCGAAGCGGCCCGTGCCGCCCACCATGAAAGGCGCCGCAGCCACCGCGGCGCGCAGCCGCCGCGCCGCACGCGCCTGGCCTTCGCGCAGACCGGTGCCAGCGCCAACGCGGGCGAAGGCCAGCGCCAGATGGCGCAGCGGAATCGCGTAGGTGGGGATCGAACAGCCGTCGGTGCCGCGCGCGGTGCGCTCGAGGTCGTAGCCGGTGGTCGATTGCAGCGCCGCCGTGACCTCGCGCATCACCGGGTGCTCGGGCTGGATGTAGCCCGACAGAAAAGCGCGCGCGTCGCGCCCGTCCGCCATCGCGCAGCCCAGGCAGGCGAAGCCGGCGTGTTTGCCCGAGCATTTGTTGTGCAGCGCGCTGGGCTGCTGGCCCAGCCGCGCCATCTCGCGCTGGAAGGGTTCGCGGTAAGGCCAGTGGGCGCCGCATTCGAGCGCACTGGCATCCAGGCCGGCCTTGGCCAGCATGGCGGCGGCGCCGTCGACATGGCCTTGCTCGCCGTTGTGCGAGGCGCAGGCCAGCGCCAGTTCGGCGTCGCTGAGTTGCCAGCGTTCGGCGG
>JAUSQH010000588.1 GCA_030652895.1 Alphaproteobacteria bacterium | reverse complement strand
CGCAATAACAGGAAATCGGGATGGGACAGTGCTTTCAGCAGATGGAAAACCGGTTCATCCGTCGCAATAGCCAGATCAGACGGCACAGAACCACCTACGCCATTGCGAAGCAATGTACGCGCCACGCGATAGGCCAGAGTGGCTTTGCCGATGCCTTTGGGGCCGGATATCAGCCAGGCATGATGCATCCGGCCTGAGGCAATGGCGTCGGCCGCTTCCGCCAATGCATCCTGGTGGCCAACAATGTCTGGCGTTTCCCGCGGATGCGGAAATCCTTCCAGACGGTCGGATTCAATATCCTCTTGTTCGTCTTTGACGGGGCGTCTGGCCATGGCGTACCCGGTTAGATTCCAAGCCGGGACGCAAGCACTGCGATGATGTCCGCCGCCACAGTCTCCGGTGGGGGCGTCGCATCAATCAGGGCACATCGCACAGGTTCACTTTTGGCTATTTGCAAAAAACTGTCGCGCAGACGCTGATGAAACTCCGTTCCCAGACTTTCAAACCGGTTTTCCGCGCCGCCGCGCGAATTCGCCCGCGCCAATCCCAGTTCGACAGGAATATCAAGCACCAGCGTCACATCCGGCACAGGACTGTCCTTACCCAGAGCAATCGCGGACAGACGCTCGATCGCACCGCGCCCAAGCCCCCCCGCATCCCCCTGATATGCAAATGTCGAATCGGTGAAACGGTCACAAACTACCCACTCACCCCGGTTCAGCGCAGGAATAATGGTTTCGCGCAAATGAACGCGCCGGGCGGCAAACAGCAGCAACGCTTCACTCATCGCGTCCCAGCGTGCCGCATCCCCCTCAACCAGCAATTTGCGAATGAGTTCAGCGCCCGGCGCACCGCCCGGTTCGCGGGTTAATGCTACCTCAAGGCCACGCTGCCGCAATGCTGCCTGCAGCAAACGCGCCTGGGTTGATTTTCCCGTCCCCTCACCGCCTTCAAGCGTTATAAATTTACCTGGTGATGGGGGCATGGCGCACTCCCGCCGGCGGACTAGCCGCTCGACGCCCCCCATAAAAGATAATTGAACGCCGCCGGTATCTTTCCCAGGAACCCAATTTTTTCCACTGTGCCCGCCGCAACAACAGGTATGGTTACCGGCTCCATTCCCGTGGCGGTAAAAGTAACCGTGCCGACTTCGGCCCCCTCAGCTACCGGCGCCGCCAGGGGCGTCTGATAGACCAGCTTTGCCTGAAGTGATTTACGCGCAGCGCGCGGCAAGGTCATCCGGATATCTTTAGCCGCAACCACTGGAATTGTATTCTCTTCTCCTAGCCACACATCCGCATCATCCAGTTTCTGCCCGGCGCTGAGAAGCGTATAATTCTCAAATTCATTAAAACCCAGTGTCAGCAGGCGTTCGGCTTCGATGCCCCGGCGTTTGACGCTATCCATGCCAGTGGCCACAACAATCAACCGGCGCCCGTTACGTTGGACCGATCCTGTCAGACCGTAACCCGCTTCCTCCGTATGCCCCGTTTTAAGGCCATCCGCTCCTGGATAGGAATAAAGCAAAGGATTCCGGTTCCCCTGCTTGATGCCGTGCCAGGTAAAGTCAATTTCTGAAAAGATTTTATAGTATTCCTTATGGGTGTTGATCAGATAGCTGGCTAGCGTCGCCAGGTCGCGCGCTGTCATCAAATGTTCCGGGTCGGGCCAGCCTGACGCATTGCGAAACTGCGAATGGGTCATACCGATCTCACGCGCCCGCTCGGTCATCATCCGGGCGAAATTCTGCTCGTCGCCGCCGATACCTTCTGCAACCACCACACAGGCGTCATTGCCGGATTGAACAATGATACCGCGCAACAGATCGCCGACAGAAATACGCGATCCCAGTTCGACAAACATTTTGGAGCCCTGTATCCGCCATGCACTTTCGGAAACCGGAAATGTGTCTTCCATTTTCAGGCTGCCATCTGCCAGTCTGTCAAACACCATCGCGACAGTCATCAACTTGCTCATGGAGGCAGGATGCATCAGAACGTCCGCATTCTTCTCAAACAGCACGGTATTCGTTTCTGCGTCCACCAGAATAGCTTCACGCGCAACAGTCTCGATGTCCACTTGCGCGGAGGACGGCGTTACAACGCCTGCCACAAAAAACAGAATCAGAAAAAAATATTTATGCATGTAGTCACCCATCCCTTAACCGCAATTATTCTACAACGATCTGCGCGCCAGGTTGACCGGCAGCGATAACCCGGGCCAGTGTCACGTCGGCCGCTTCGACAGAAGCCAGCGGCCCCGTTCGCACTCGAAAAAAGGCCTTTCCATCAACAACCGTTGTAGTGATCTGAAAACTTGGCTCGGCGCGCAACAGGCGCCCCCTTAAGCGCTCCGCATTCATACGGTCATGAAAAGCCCCTGCCTGCACGTACATATTGCGTATTGCGGGCACCGGACGGTACTCCACCTCAGGCTCACCCTGCAGTTCTGCGACAGCGGCGGACTCGCCGCCAACGTCAAAAGGGGCCGGAGCTTTTCCCTGCGCCATGGTTTTCATTCTGGGGTCGGTCACACTACCGGACAAGGCCTGACTGCTGACCCCGGACGACGGAGCGGCCGCAGCCAACGTCCTTTCTTCCGTGCTGGTTTGCGGCCGCGCCGCCACAAATGTTCCCGCGCGGCCGCCATTTTCTATTTGCACCCGCACAAGCGCCGTCCCCGCCGTACTAAAACCTAGTAATTGCGCCCCACGACGTGAAACATCAATAATGCGCCCGCTCACGAACGGACCACGGTCATTGACCTTCAGGACGATCGACCGGCCATTGTCCAGATTTGTAACCCGCACGTTCACCGGCATGGGCAAGGTTTTGTGGGCGGCGGTCAGCGCATTCATGTCATAGGTCTCGCCATTCGCAGTGGATTTGCCATGAAAGTATGGCCCATACCAGGACGCGATGCCGGTTTCGTCATAATCCGGCTGCTCACGGGGATAATACCATACGCCTGCAACCTGGTACGGCTGGCCAACTTTATAAACGCCCGCGGCTTTGGACGCTGGCGCCGACCCCGGTGGCTTTCCGGCGCACCCGGAAAGCACCAGCGCCAGAACTGCAAATGCTGCATACAATCGTGGAACAGGCGTATAGATCATGCAATCAGCCACCCCCGATCTGATCAGATAACGCCGCCACGGTCAGCGCATAATAATGCGCGCAATTATAGCGTAAAATGGACTCGTAATTGCGATACACAATAAAGGCGGGACCAGTCGGTGTTTCCGGCAGCACTAACGACGCCTGCATGTCATACTGCGGTAAATTCGCGCCGTCCGCACGGCGTACGCCCTTCGCCTGCCACTCATTCAGTGAATGCGGCACAGTCAATTGATCCACCGCACGGCAGCCGGACTTTCCCGTGCGCTGCAACTGCGGCAGAGCTCCGATGATTTCCGGTGAAAGCTTCACCTGACGTCCCCAGGTCTGCTCGTCCGACCAGCCATGGCTGGCCAGATAGTGTGCGATCGACGCAAAAACGTCCCCTGGATTATTCCAGATATCCCGACGGCCATCGCCGTCCCAGTCCTGCGCATACGCCATATAGCTGGACGGCATGAATTGTGGTTGGCCCATGGCCCCCGCCCATGATCCCAGGAGATCAGGTGCGAGGGCATATCCTGCATCCAGCATACGCAGCGCCTGCATCATTTCGTTTCGAAAGAACGCCGATCTGCGGCCGTCAAACGCCAATGTGGCCAGTGCAGGCATCACCGGCATGGTCGGCTTTACCGCGCCGTAACGGGTTTCGAGGCCCCATATAGCGACGATAAAACGCGGCTGTACGCCATATTTCGCGCCAATAGCAGCAAGTAACGGGCCATGCTCTGCAAGTTTACGCCGCCCCACCGCGATATTCACCGGGGTCAACACACGATCCCGGTAGGTCTCGAAAGTAAGCGTGAATTCGGCCTGGTTCCGGTCAAGAGAAATGACTTTTTCCACTGGCCGCACGTCGCGTAACGCCGCCTCGATAGTCGCGGGGCGGATCCCCTGAGCCGCGGCCTCGGCCTTGAAATCCGCGAGCCATTCCGCAAATGAAGGATCCGCCGATGATAATTGTACGGCCTGGGCGGTATCTGAGGTTGTCCGCTGCGTAGCGCTAGACGCCAGTGGCGCGCCAGCCTCAACCTGACCACCGCCGGCACACGCCGTCAGCAGCAAAGCCACGAGTGAGATCACGCCTACCGCACGCCGCATTTGCATTCCCGACACCCGAATCTGAGAGCTTTTTTCCACTGAATGCTTGTGCCATGGGCGCTTGCTGCGCGCAAGTACGCGCGCATGACTTGTAAAATACTGCCTGCGCGCGAAGCTTACTTGCCCCCCGGAAGCTTGCGATGTAAGAAAGCCCTTCAATACGAAAACGCTTTTGGATGGGTGGCCGAGTGGTTTAAGGC
>JAUSQH010000234.1 GCA_030652895.1 Alphaproteobacteria bacterium | reverse complement strand
GTCGTAGCTGGCAAAACGCGCGAAGGCCTGGGTGTTGAGGAAGTTCGAATACGGCAGCCAGCCGGCTTGCATGAGGTAGCCGAAGGAGCCGGCGGCGAACATCGCGATGGCGATCGGCGTGCGCAGCGCCATCAGCACCAGCATGACGGCGAAGATGGCGATCGCCAAGGTGATCGGCGTCATGCGCGCACCTGGCTGTCAGCACCGCGCAGCACCTGGGCCAGGCCGATCAGCGTGCACAGCGCCAGCGGCGGCACCATGCAGACGTAGACCGCCCACTCGGGGAATCCGATCATCATCGTGCCCGCGTTCGAGCGCCAGGCGTTGATGCCGCCAATGCTGGTGCGCCAGGTCATCAAACCCAGCGTCAGCATGAACAGCAGCGCACCGAATCTGTCGAGCCAGTCGTTGGTGCGCGCCGAGGCGCGGCTGGTGAAGAAGTCGACGATGATGTTGCCGCGCGGGATCGGGCACCAAGGCAGGAAGAGCGCGATCGCCGCGCCGGCGGCTGCACCCGAGAGTTCGAAGTCGCCGACGATGGTCCAGCCCGTGGTGTTGCGTCCGATCAGGCTGGCGCAAGTCATCAGCGTGATCACCGTCAGCAGCACGCCGGCGGCGACAGCGCAGGCCTTGGCGAGGAATTCAAGCAGTTTCAAGCGTGACCTCTCAATGTCGGATGGCGGGTTGTCAGTACTGGCACGCCGGCAGCCGCAGGCGCAAGCCGTCCAGGCCGGCGTCGAGCTGGACCTGGCAGCTCAGGCGGCTGCCGGCGCTGGCGGGTTCGGCGGTCATCGCCAGCATCGCCAGTTCGTCGGTGCTCGCCGGTCGCAGGCGCGGCGCCCAGTCGTCGGCAATCACCACATGGCAGGTGGCGCAACTGAGCACGCCGCCGCAGTCGGCGGCAATGCAGTCGACGCCGGCGTCGCTGGCGTCGCTGGCGTCGCATATGGCGCGCATCAGGCTCTGGCCAGTGGCCACGCGCAGCGAATGCTGGCCACCGCTGGCGCTGTCGAGGTAGATGGTGATCATCAGAAGCGGCCGAAATACTCGCGCCGCAGCCAGGCGTCGCGGTCGCTGGCGCCGTCGTGGCGCACCAGTTCAGCGCGCTTGAGCTGGCTGTACCAGTCGACCAGC
>JAUSQH010000572.1 GCA_030652895.1 Alphaproteobacteria bacterium | reverse complement strand
GCAATATAAACCAAATAAAAGGCATATAGGCTGGAAGAGCGTAACATTCAGCGTAAGACGAAATATACTGTGCTTTCCAAAATGCTCTGTCGCGCAAAAATGTTTCCAACTCTGTAAAGTTGGAGATATAATAACACTGCGTTGGGCTGGCAAGTCTTGCAGGAGTGGGAGATTACAAGATGCTTGATCCCTCAGTTTGCACATTAAAAGGCAGCAAACTGTTCGAGAAGCTGCCCGCAGCGGCTATTTCCGAAATTGAGGCGATGTGCAACTGGCAGGAGTTTGGTCCTGATGAGGCAATCATCGACGCCAGCATAGAGCCCCCGCGCGATGCTGTTTTTTTCGTCGTTTCCGGTGCGGTGCGCGTTGCCACATCCACAGGTCAGGCAGGTGAGATAGCCTTTATCGATCTCGGCGCCGGCGCCCAGTTTGGTGAATTGTCGGCAATTGACGGGAAACCGCGTTCGGCCAACGTTTTTTCCAAGGGTAGTTGCATCGTCGCATCGGTTGATTCAGCGCAATTCAACTCAATCCTGGCGGCGAATCCGCAGGTATCCATGGCTTTGCTGCAGCATTTGACCAGCATTATCCGCAACAACAACAAGCGAATCGTCGATTTAAGTACGCGCACAGACGTTCAACGGGTCTATTCGGAAATACTGCGCATTTCCGAGCCTGATCCAAGAGGGGACGGTTCCTGGCTGATTAGCCGCATGCCGAAACATAAGGAAATCGCGGCCTGGGCAGGAACGACAGAGGAAAGCGTCGCCACCGCCCTGGGGCAGCTGATTAAAGTGGGGCTGGCAAAACGGCGCTATCCCAGCCTGCATATAACGGATCGGGCGAAAGTGCGGCTGCTCGCGGAGCTGGGATAATGCGATTGTGGCCGGAATATGATTCAGGAATTGTTAAACATGCTTAATTAGTGAGTTTGGTGATGGCGGTCACGTGTAACGGCGCGCGAGGCCCCCATATTCGATCTGTAGGACACGAGCAGTAAGAAAGACAGGTAATTGAAGCAAAAATTTAAGTGTTAGCGTCTAACGTATCGGGGCTGAAGTAGTTTGCCCCAAAGTTTAAAGCGCTTCGTTAGAACCGGAGCGTAACGTTGACCAAAGGCCCTGCTGTTGGGCGAGTTACGGCAGGGACGATCTGGCGGATGTCCGCCAGATGACAACTTGAAGGAGAGAAAGACATGTTGAAACTTTATGTTGCCGCTCAGGAAAAACTGCAGGCGTTCAAGGACGATGTATCGGGCGCCACGGCGATCGAATACGGCCTGATCGCGGCCGGTATTGGCCTGGTGGTTCTGGCGGCTGCGAGTACGCTGGGTGATCAGCTGAGCACTCTGTTTGGTCTCATTGGTGCAGGTCTGGAAGCTCCGTAAGTATATCTAGGCTAGAAATTACAATGGCGCCGCTAGACTTTCCCGCGGCGCCATTTTTTTTGGGTGAATAGTTCCTTGTTTATGTCGCCTAATCCCTTCGTGTACGGCAATGACGCACGGGGTGATTCAATGTGAACACATCCAACTCTAAATGGTTTGCTCTGCCCATGTTTGACTCCTGCGCCGCATCACCAACGTTGATTTTATTCAGTCTGTTGTTTTTCAGCATCATGCTTGTGGGCGCTATTTACGACCTTTTTACATACACGATTCCAAATTTTTTACCGCTTTTTCTGATTGGGACATTCGCCGCATTCGCCCTATGGCAGGCGCTGCCATGGCCGTTGCTGGCCGCTCATGCCGGGGCTGGTCTTGGTATGTTGGTCGCGGGCTGGGTGTTGTTTGCGCTGGGGTTGCTGGGGGGGGGCGACGCCAAACTGTTTGCGGCAACCAGCCTGTGGATGGGTTGGCACGGCCTGCTTAACTATTTGATAATGTTTAGTCTTTGTGGCGGCATTTTGGCATTGAGTCTGCTTTTATTCCGCCGCTTACCACTTTTGGAACGCCTTGCGCGCCATGGCTGGATCGCGACTCTGCACGATAAGGCGCAAGGCGTGCCATACGGCATTGCCCTTGCCGCCGGTGCGATGCTGGCCTGGCCCGATCTGCTCACTGTACCAGGTCAATAACGCGGGACGGATAAGAACAAGAAGGTTAATAGTCAAGTTTTCAGGGCGTCCGGTAAAGATGCAGCGATGATTAATGGTTTTTTCACATCCCGGATGCAAATGTTGACAAATTAAGGTAAGACCTTGGAACGTAATGGCTAAGTTTAGCTTTCATTTCGGCCAATCTGGCACCCTGGGAAAGCTGGGTCGGGTAGGGGGCATCGATACATGAACTTGATGCGGATCATTATTCTGGTTGCCGCAATTGCTGCGGCCGGTCTGACGGCCATTTTGGTCAGCAGTCTGGTCAGTACGCCTGAGGTCGCTGTCGATAAAGCACCAAAAATCCCAGTCAATCAGGTGTTGGTGGCGGCTCGCAAGATAGAGATCGGCACTAAATTGACCGAGGCGGATTTGCGCTGGCAGGAGTTTCCGGAGCCGTCCGTTGCATCGGTTTACTTCACCAGAGATCGAAATCCTGAAGCGGTTAAGGAGCATGTGGGGGGGATCGCGCGCGCTGAAATCTTCTCCGATTCGCCCATTACTCCGGGAAAGATTGTTAACGCCGGTGGGGGCGGATTTATGTCCGCGATCCTTGAAGGCGGCATGCGGGCGATGAGTGTCCAGATAGCGCCAGAAACCGGAGCGGGGGGATTTATCCTGCCCGGCGACCGTGTTGACGTGCTGCTTAGCTACGAAACCCAGGTGGAAGAAGAAAGTGGCCGTCGCGGCAAGGAAGTTGTAAGCGAAATCATCCTGGAAAATGTTCGGGCCTTGGCGATTGACCAAACCGTTAACGACCCTGCGGGCTCTGACAGCAAAGGGGGGACACAGACGAGTTCGGTTATCGGTAAGACTGCGACCCTTGAACTGACCCCGGCCCAGGCGCAAAAACTGGCGAAATCAGTTGCCAGCGGCAGGCTCGCGCTGGCGTTACGCAGTCTGGAGCGTAAGGAAGATGCGGAGTTTGCGGCGCGCGAAGCAGCGGCGGCGGCGGCCCTTGAGGCGGAGCGGTCGAAAAACAAGTCCTTTACGATCATCCGGTACGGTACCCCCGGCAAGTTCCGGCCCAATTAGAAGATGCTTTTGAATATGCAGATGATCAGTCAGTATAAAAATCAAGGCCGTTGGCTGGGAGTGCTCGGGTTCCTGCTTTTGGGTGTTGTTTTTCCGTTGCAGGTTTCTCGTGCCGCTGAACCTGTACTGGCAATAAAGGAAACCGTTGCGGCGCCTCCGGTCACCATGAAATTTGATGGTAGCAAGGTGCGGATCGTGGCGGATGATCCCGAGAGCGCCGCGGCACGCCATCAGATCAAGCTTGAACGCGGTAAGGCCGCAATTGTTGAATTACCGAGAGACGCCCGCGATATTCTGGTTTCGGATCCAGCGGTCGCGGATGCCAGGGTGCGCACGCCACGGCAGATCTATGTAATTGGCACGGCTATTGGCGCCACCAACATGATCTTTTTTGATGAACATGGCGGCCAGATACTGAATCTTGAATTGCTTGTGCAGCTTGACGCCAAGGGCGCGACGGATGCACTGCAACGGCATTTCCCTGACAGCAATCTGGCGGTGGAGTCTCTCAACAATAATCTGGCGATCAGCGGACGGGTTCCCAACGTCGCTGCGTCAGAGCAGGCGCTTGCGATTGTCCGGCGCTTTGTTGACAAACCGGAAAATGTCGTCAATCTGCTTGCGGTTGAAGGCGACGACCAGGTCTTGTTGAAGGTCCGCGTCTCGGAAATGCAGCGCACCGTCATCAAACAATTGGGCGTCGATCTGTTCGGCACACTTAATCGTGGCGGCGGCAGCATTTCTCGTTTTGGAACCTCTAATCAGTTTAATGTATCAGGCAGCTTGTTGGGTGGCTTGACGGCTGGCGCGAATAAAACCGTGCCAGGCCCTGGCGGCGATCCATTCGGCCCGTTTGGCGGTGTGTCAATTGCCACAAACTCTATCTCCGGGGTGTTGCAGGCATTGGAACGTAACGGCTTGGCGCGTGTACTGGCCGAACCAAGCTTAACGGCGGTATCTGGCGAATCGGCAAAGTTCTTAGCGGGCGGCGAATTCCCTGTGCCTGTCGGGCGCGACAGGGACGGTAATATCACTATTGAGTTTAAACCTTTCGGTGTGGGTCTGGGCTTTACTCCCGTAGTGCTCAGCGACGGACGGATTAATCTTCGCCTGTCGACGGAAGTTAGCCAGATTTCCAACGAGCAAGCTGTTACGCTTCAAGGCCTCGTCATCCCCGGCCTGTCGGTCCGCCGGGCCGAAACCTCGGTTGAGCTTCCCAGCGGCGGCAGTCTGGTGATCGCTGGTCTGCTTCAAAATGATATCCAGAAGAGCATTGATGGAATTCCTGGTCTGAAGGACATACCTATTCTTGGTGCGCTGTTCCGCAGCAACGATTTCCAGAATAACGAAACCGAACTGGTCATTGTCGTAACGCCATATCTTGTGAAGGGCGTTAACGAGGACCAGTTGCGATTGCCCACAGATGGTTTTGCGCCGGCCGGTGATTTCGATAGCTATTTCCTTGGGCGTTTGAACGGTATTTACAAACGCAGGCCAAACCCGGGGACATCCTTGCAGGGGCCGTATGGCTACATCATGGAGTAATTGATCGTGTTGGGCATACAGATGAACCAGTTTTCCCGGTATCGGCGGCCGATGGCGCATGGGTGGTGGGTGCCACTTCTGTTGCTGGGGGTTCTTATCAGTGGCTGCCAGCACGAGAGACCAATAATATCAGAGGCTACTCCACAGCCCGCGGTACGGGATAAATATCCAATTTCAGTTAAGCCACAACAGGAATCCATGCCTCTATCGCCGGTACTGGTTGGCAAAAAGCTGGGGGCTGCGGATGCCAGACAGGTTACGACTTTTGCGGAAAGTTTTCTTCAGAATGGTCACGGGCCCCTGGCCATCATTCTGCCGCGTATACCAAACACGCCTCAGATGACAGGACAGGTGCAGGCGATTAATGAAACTTTGGCTGAGCGCGGCGTTCCGGATTCCCGTATTGAGTGGCGCATCGTAACACCTGGCGCGCCGGCGGCGGCTTCCGCCGCCATTGCTGGTCATGCTGGCAGGCCCGAGCCTATCGTTTTCAGCTTTACACGTTACGTCGCGGTGGCGGAGCGTGAATGCGGTACGTGGGAAAAGGATCTTGGCACTTACCGTGATAATCAGTCGTGGACCAATTTTGGCTGTGCGCATCAAAACAATCTGGCGGCGATGATAGTAGATCCTCTTGATCTCAAGCGGCCGCGCGCCCTTACGCCTGTTGACGTTGACCGGCGCACTGTGGTGATCAAAGCCTATCGGGAAGGTAAAAAGACTACCAGTGAACGGGGTGAAGAAGAAAAAGGCGCTGTCAGCGAAGTAGCAAAATGAGCGAACAAGGTCATAACCCAGGCGGCGGTACCGTCACTACAGGTAGTCAGCCGATCCCCCGTATTACGCTGCATGCTTTTATGGATAAGGCCGTAGACCGGGAAAACCTGGCCGCTGCCTGCAAGGACCGGCGTATGATCCGGGTTACCAGCGAGATACATGAAGGTAGTGTCGCAACCGCATCCGAATTTTATTCCGATCAGCCGACCCCGAATTTGTTGCTTGTGGATGTGCCGCAGGACCGGGAACAGGCTTTTACTTATTTGCAGACACTGGCGGAGGCCTGTGATCCGGGAACTCAGGTTGTTGTTGTCGGGACACTTAATGACGTTGCCATTTATCGCGAATTTATGCGCCAGGGTGTCAGCGAATATCTGGTCAGCCCGGTTAGCCCTGTACAGTTTGTCGAAACCATAGCGAATATCTACTCTAATCCGGGATCCCAGCCACTTGGCAAGGTGCATTGTTTTGCAGGCGTTAAAGGGGGGGTAGGGTCAAGTGCGATCGCCCATAATGTTGCATGGCATCTGGCCGAGACATTGGGTGAAAGCACCGTTATTCTTGATCTCGATTTAGCATTTGGTACCCTCGGGCTGAACTTCAATTATGAAGGCGGCAAAGGGATAACCGAAGCTTTACTTGAGCCGGATCGCCTTGATGACGTGCTACTAGAGCGGCTGCTGTACAAGGCAACGGATAAACTGCAGCTGTTTACATCTCCTGCCTCTCTGGACAGCGGCTTTGACCCTGCGCCAAAGGCGCTGGAAAAAGTTTTGGATGTCGTAAAGGCTAATTTCGCCCATATTGTTGTCGATCTGCCTCATACATGGTCAAGTTGGGCGCGTGGCGTGGTTATGGCGAGCGATGAAATAGTGCTCAGTCTATTACCGGATCTTGCCAGCCTGAGAAACTGCAAAAATTTGAACGATTATTTGGTTGGACTTCGCCCAAATGACCCAGCGCCCCGTCTGGTTCTGAATATGACGGAAGCGCCAAAGCGCCCCGAAATACCACTGAGAGAGATTGTTGAAGCAATAGGTGCTGAACCAGCCTGTATTTTGAGCTATGATAACCTTTTGTTTGGGACTGCCGCTAATAATGGCCAGATGGTTAGCGAAGTGGATGCGAAAAACAAAAACTCCCTAGCTTTGCTTGAGCTGGCTTCGTTGCTGGCGCGACGTGGCGCCAGCGCGTCTTCAAGCGCCAAGGATACCTCGCCATTAGCGCCACTGAAGGCGCTTTTGAAAGGTCTGAAGGCTTAACATACTATGTTCGGCAAACGCACGGATATCAAACCAAAACCTACGCCGGTAGATGCGAAGGGTTCGCAAGACGAATCTGAGGCGGCGGGCGAGGCAAAAGAACGTCAACAAAAAACTGCCGCCCCACCACCAGCCCCGGCGCAAGAGCCTGCGGAACCAAATATGGAGCCGCTCGGCGGCGACAATGCGCGATCCGAGCAGTATTATCAGGTTAAAACGAGCATCTTTAATGCGCTGATTGACACGGTTGATCTGGCGCAAATGGCGGCACTGGAAACCGCAGCCGCGCGCGAAGAAATTGGCGATATTGTAACTGAAATTATTGCCGTCAAGAGCCTGGTGCTCAGTGTTTCTGAACAGCAGCGCCTTATCAGTGATATTTGCAATGATGTTCTTGGCTATGGTCCGCTGGAAACGCTGCTTGCGCGCGACGATATTGCCGACATTATGGTCAACGGAGCAGCCCTTACTTTCATCGAAGTCGATGGCAAGATAGAAAAGGCAGGTATCAAATTTCGCGACAATGCACAGCTGATGAATATCTGTCAGCGCATCGTCAGCCAGGTAGGCCGCCGCGTTGACGAGTCCAGTCCGATTTGCGATGCGAGACTTGCCGATGGTTCACGTGTGAATGTGATCGCGCCGCCATTATCCATTGACGGTCCCACACTGACCATCCGCAAATTCAAAAAAGACAAGCTGAAGCTGAGTGATCTGGTGAATTTCGGGGCAATCTCTCTCCCCGGCGCGGCCATACTCGAGACTATCGGCGCAATACGTTGCAATGTGATTATTTCCGGGGGTACAGGTTCCGGAAAAACTACTTTGCTGAATAGTCTGTCGGCCTTTGCCGCGAATGATGAGCGCATCATCACGTGCGAGGATACGGCTGAGCTGCAATTACAACAGCCGCACGTTGTACGCCTGGAAACCCGGCCGCCGAATCTTGAAGGGGCCGGGGAAATCACCATGCGCGATCTGGTGAAAAACTGCCTGCGCATGCGGCCTGAACGCATCATCGTCGGCGAAGTACGCGGACCCGAGGCGTTCGATCTGTTGCAGGCCATGAACACCGGCCATGATGGCTCCATGGGCACTTTGCACGCCAACACGCCACGTGAAGCGATCAGCCGTATTGAAAGTATGATTACGATGGGCGGTTTCAGTCTGCCCGCCAAGACCATCCGCGAAATGATTGTATCTGCGGTTGACGTCGTCGTTCAGGCGCAACGTCTTCGCGATGGTTCGCGCCGGATCATCAGTATTACAGAAATCATTGGTATGGAAGGCGACGTGGTCATCACCCAGGAAGTGCTGTCTTACGAAGTTTTTGGCGAAGACGCCAAGGGCAAACTTGTCGGACTGCATAAACCGGGTGAGGTTGGCGTTCCGAAATTTATGGAAAAGGCGCGTTACTATGGCTTGGGCGATAAGCTTGCCGAAGCCATGGAAGAGTTGAACAATGTCTATGCGCGGGAAAAACCCAATGCCATGTCACGGGTTGTCCGCTAGAGGCCGCGGTGTCTCGCTAGATATTGTTGAATTCAGTCTTGTTAATTGGCACTGGGACGTGAGCCGATCATGAATCCGAATACGATTATTATAATCACCGCCATCCTGGCTGCGCTAAGTGCGGCAGGGGTTGGCTTCGCCGTGTTCGGGCGCCGGATTGAAGATAGCGACCGTGTGCGCCGCCGTGTACAAACGATAAGCGGGATAAAGGCGGGATCAGGCGCCACGCATGGCCGCGAGACGCGACGAGGCGGCGGCGCCAAGCGCAACGTTCAGGCCATATTAAATGACCTGGAAGATGCGCGTAAGGGGCAAAAAAAGCGGCTGAATATGCGGCAGATGTTTGCCCAGGCCGGGGTGGACTGGAGTGAACAAAATTTCATCATTGGATCAGTTGCCACTGGTATCGTGATGTTCCTGGTGGTTCTCATGACGGGCTATGGGCTCTTGCTTGGTGTTGCCGCCGGGCTCGCTGCCGGCCTGGGCGCGCCGCGCTGGTTGCTTGGATACCTGGCCAAAAAAAGGCAGACCGCGTTCTCCGAGATGTTCGTCAATGCGGTGGATGTCGTGGTGCGTGGGGTGAAATCGGGTCTTCCCATTGGTGAATGTATGGCGATTATTGCCCGCGAAAGCCCCGACCCGCTGGGGCTGGAGTTTCGCAGACTGGTTGAGGGGCAAAAACTTGGCGTCAGCCTTACAGAGGGCCTTGAGCGTATGCTCGAGCGCATGCCAAGCACGGAGTTAAACTTTTTTGTCATTGTGCTGACGATTCAGGGGAAATCCGGGGGCAATCTTTCGGAGGCGCTGGGTAATCTGTCGACAGTATTGCGCGAACGTAAGTTGATGAAAGCCAAAATCCAGTCCATGTCGTCGGAAGCCAAAGCCTCGGCGATGATTATCGGTTCATTGCCGATCCTGGTTGGCGGGATGATGTTTTTTATTGCTCCGGAACATATCGGCCTGCTGTTTTCAACCACGATGGGTAATATGATGGTTGTCGGCGGATTGAGCGTGATGGCTATCGGCGTCTTTGTCATGAACAAGATGATTAATTTTGATTTCTAGCGAAGGCAGGAAATGAATTTTTTAGCTTCTTATATGAATGTTCAGTTTCTGATAACGGTGCTGGCGTTTGTGGCTGTGCTGGGCACCATAATTTCTTTCGCCATGCCGTATATGCAGCAGGACCGGCTTGGCGCCCGGCTTAAAGTGGTGGCGCAGCGGCGCGATGAACTGAAGTTGCAGGCGCGCTCGGACCGTGACAGCAGAAAAAACAGGATCCGCCCGACTGCCAGCACCTATATGCAGCAGGTGGTCGACCGGTTGAGCCTGCGTAAAATACTGGAGTCGCCGGAAACCCGCCTGACGCTTTCGCAAGCTGGTTTGAGAGGTCAGGCCCCGCTGGTGACGTTTCTTTTTTTTCGGATGGTGATGCCGGTTGTCGTTTTTATCGGAGCGTTTCTATATTTGCTGATCACGGACAATTTTGCCGGTGATATGCTGGCAAAACTGGCGGTGTCTCTGGCAGCGGGAGGAATCGGGTTTTACCTGCCAAATGTCTATGTTCAAAATCTGATCGGCAAGCGTCAGCAAGCTATTACCCGGTCCTTTCCCGACGCGCTTGATCTGATGCTGATTTGTGTTGAAGCGGGTATGACTATCGAAGTGGCGTTTGGCAGGGTGGCCAAGGAAATAGGTGGACAGTCGGTCGAACTTGCCGAGGAGCTTGGCCTGACCACTGCAGAGCTTGCTTATTTGTCTGATCGCCGTGTCGCTCTCGAAAACCTTGCGCAACGCACTGGTTTGGAAGGGGTGAAGGCGGTCGTTACCGCGCTTATCCAGTCGGAGCGCTATGGCACGCCTTTGGGGCAATCGCTGCGGGTCATGTCGCAGGAAAATCGTGATTTACGAATGGCTGCCGCTGAAAAGAAGGCGGGCGCTCTCCCAGCCCAACTGACCATACCGATGATCGGATGTTTCCTGCCGGTGTTGTTTCTTGTGATTCTTGGCCCGGTCGCAATTACCCTCATGAGCAGATAACGCATGATCACGCTCATGGCGTATTTTCGCTAAGCCCTTCGAAGTACATCATATTATTTTGCGCCATTGCATTTGGTAAGTCTGCCTGAGCGAGCTGTCCTGCTTGCTTGATATCCCCCTGCATGGCCAAAAGTAGAGACAAATTCTGCCGTATCTGAATATTCGCGTTGGGACTTTGTGTTGCGCGTTGCAAAGTCGAAACGGCTTCTTCATGACGGCCCGCCAGCGCCAGATTAAGCGCCAGATTATTGAGGATTATTGGATTGCCAGGTGAAATGCTCAAGGCCCTGTTGTAGGCCGCCTCAGCTTCATTGTGCCTGCCAAGGCGGTCAAGTATCACCCCATGTGCGGAATGAACGCTCCAGTCGGCAGCGCTCGCCTGGCTGGCAAGTGTGATATCTCCTAATGCAAGCTCGGCATTTCCCAAGGCGGCATAGGCTTTCCCCCTTTCGGCCAGCAGCTGTATGTTGCCCGGGTGGGCTTTCAACGCGCGGGTCAATACGTTGACCGCGTCGCCTGGATTGTTGGCATATCGCATATTGTAGGCGCATTGGAGCGCCGTGTTAAGATCATCAGGGTTTTCCTGAAATAGCGCATACCAATAGGTTGCAGCCTCGACATAATCCTGATTTGAGGATGATTTAATTGCCGCTTCCTGCAAATACGGCTTCAGCGAAAAGAGGCTTTCGCTGGCCTTTCCCGTTTCTTTGCCGTTCGACAGGTTGACGGCCGGTTTTGTCCCGCCACCGCAGCCTTGCAACAGCGCCGCAACAAGTATGGCCGAGAAGATGATGGATTTTTGATCCATAGCGCCCTTTCCTTGGATATAGGAGTACCGTCTACCCGTGACCCAGCTCCGTACGAGAATGCTTATCGTGTGTATATCTTATTGAACTGGCCGCGGACACACTAAGAAACAGGAATCACCTATACCACTATCTTCCAACAAGTGGTGATATAGCGTAGTTAACAATGTTGAATGAATTCAAAATGGCAGAGGTTTTCCTGAACTTTCCGTAGGCATTTAAATGCGATCACTTCATATCGGCACATAAAATCTTGCTGTAACAAAGTAACAATTAGAGACCTATTTATATTAGAAGACCACAAACATGGTTGGCTAAAGGGCAATCTAATACTATCTTGATGAAATCGACTGTTAATATTTCTAGTTTACACGTCAGGGTTCACTTTTGAAACATTGGGATTACCATGCCACAAGCCTGCAACGCACTCGTTAAAGCTACTCAGACGCTGAGCAAAACTATTACAAGAACCTCATGGCATACGCGGATGCTGCGATTTGGCGGCGCCTCTCTCGTGGTTGCGGTGATAGTTGTATTTGGTGCGGCTGGAAACCAGGCGCGGGCAACCAGCGCGGAATCCAACAAATATTTCCAGGAAGCTCAGCAGGCGTTGAAGGCTGGAAAAGCCAGTGAAGCCGTTATTCACCTAAAAAATGCCGTTCGTGCAGACCCAGATAATGTGGATGCTCGCCTGATGCTGGGGCAATTCAATTTGCAGCGCGGTGACGCGCCGGGTGCGGAGAAGGAGTTTCGTGAGGCGCGTCGCCGGGGAATGGCCGATGAAAAAGTTTTACCATTATTTGCACAGGCTCTTTTGGCCCAGGGAAAGTCTAAGGAGCTGTTGGCGGAGATCACAACGGATACGCTAAAAGGCGCCACCAAGATAACAGGCCACATACTACGCGCACGTGCGCATCTGGTTGAAAACGATATTGCGCAAGCCAAGAAAGAACTTGAAACGGTACGCTCGGATGCAGGCGGATCAGCGCCTTTCCATGTCGCCGACGCTGAAATTTTGCAGCGCGAAGGCGATTATCCGACAGCTGAAAAAGCAATTGATAAGGCCATTGAGATCGATCCAGAATATACTCTGGCCTATTGGCTTAAGGGTGAGTTGCGCCGTGTACAGAGAGATCTTCCAGGCGCCTTGGCGGCGTATAATAAGGCTTTGGAGGTGGATAAGAACTCTTTGCAGGTATTACTTGGCCGTGCGTTCGTTTATCTTGGCCTCAACCGTTTTGAAGAGGCCGAAGCCGACACCGATTCCATTTTGAATCGGATCCCCAAAATGCCCATGGCGCTGTATCTCAAGGCAGCGTTGCAGTCGCAACGTGGCGAGGCGGAAAAGGCACTGGAGACGCTACAGCCGGTTGAATTCCGTATGGCGTCATTCATGCCTGCGGTTTATTTGCTGGCCAATCTGAATCTTAAATTAAACCGTCTGGAAGGTGCGGTAAGCTATGCGGAACGATATCATGCAGCGAATGAAAACAGGCCGGACGCTGTAAAACTGCTCTCGGCCGTTTATATGCGGCAAAAGCGTTTTCCCGAGGCCGTCAAACTTCTTAAACCGCACGAAGGGGAAGAGGAGTTTAAGGGCGATGTCTATTACCTGCAACTTCTCGGCAACAGCTATCTGGCTGTTTCCGACTATGCGGCGGCGTCACGGGTATTCAAGTCACTACAGATACTGAATCCGGAAGACACGGTAGTCCGCGAACAATTGGCGATCACCAGCCTTGGAATGGGAGATCAGGACGACGCCGTGCGTGAGCTGGAGGCGATGGCTGAAGGGCGGGGCGGGTCAGATCGCGTCAACCTCTTGCTCATTCTTACCCACTTGCGCAACAAGGAATATGTAAAGGCAGAGGAAGCAGCCGTGAACTTCGTGAAGCAGCGCGAAAATAGCGGCATGGCGCACAATATGCTTGGGTCAGTTTTGCTGGCGCAAAACAAACGCGCCGAGGCGCGGGTGTCGTTTGAAGCGGCATTAAAGGTGGAGCCGGAATTTTCACCGGCGGTGCTCAATTTAGCGCAACTCGAGCGGATGGAGAACCACCCCGACAAAGCTAAACAGCTTCTGAAGGATCATTTGAAGAAGGATGAGGGCGACGAAAAAACGCTGACTCAGCTAGCCGACATCGCCGCTGCGGAACAGGATATGGATGGCGCCCTTGCGTGGCTGCAACAGGCGGTTAAGGAAAACTCCAAATCCGAGGCCGCGCGCATCAAACTTATTGAGATGCAAATGCGGCTTGGCAAATCGGAAAACGCGCTGCGAACTGCAAACGAGTTGGTTTCCATCGCGCCCGAATCACCTGCTGCCTTAAATGCGCTTGCGCAGGTGCAGCTGTTAAATAAACAAATCCCTAGCGGTGTCGCTACCTATCGCAAACTGGTGTCTATAGTGCCAACCGCACCGCAGGGTTATTTCCTGCTTGGTAAGGCGTTATTGATGAATGACAATTTGACGGAAGCCAAGGTCGCGTTCGACGAAGCTATTAAACTTTCGCCAAACATGTCAGACGCCCGGGCAGAACGCGTAGGCGTGGAATTGAAAGATTCGGGTATTGAGGCGGCTACAAAGTTAGCTGAAAAGTACCGCGACGAATCACCTGAAAATCCATCTAGTCACCGCCTCTTGGGTGACGTCTATATGCGCGGCGAGAAATTTGCAGATGCGTCGGCTTCACTTGAAAAAGCCCAACAATTAAATCCGAGCGGGAATACGTTGCGACGCCTTTACGTTGCGATGATCAGAGACGGCAGGGAAGATGACGCGTTTAAGAAACTGCAACTCTGGACTAAAACAAACCCCGAAGACTGGGAAACCCGCCTGGTGCTTTCTACCGAACTGATACGGCGTGGAAATCTTGACGCCGCCATTGTGGAAAATGAGGCGCTTAACGAGAAACTGCCGGGCCGCCCCGTGATACTTAACAATCTGGGTTGGCTCTATGCCCGAAAGGGTGACGCCCGTGGCCTGCCGTTGGTTCGTACCGCCCATGAACTGGCCCCGCAATCGCCCGAAATTCAGGACACCTATGGCTGGCTTCTTGTGAAAGACAGCAAGGTCAAGGAGGGGCTGGAGATTCTTGATAAGGCTGCAAAAGCGTTGCCGAATTCCGCAGAAGTGCAATACCATTTTGCTGCGGCGCTCGCGCAGAGCGGTAAAAAGGCCGAAGCGCGTGAAATCTTGACGCGTATTCTGTCTGAAAAGAGCGAGTTTGATGTGCGCAAGGACGCCGATGCGCTGTTGGGGACGCTTTAACCCCGCTGGCGGAACGGTCACAAGATTGTTTCGAGGTTCGTGGGCATGGTGGCGCATTGTGCCACCATGCCGACATCGGCTTTTAGTTCGTTGAGTAGGACCTTGTCGTGCGCATTCTGACTTTCTCGAGTCTCTACCCCAGTTCAGTCCAGCCTTCGCAGGGTATCTTTGTTGAAAACCGTCTGCGTGAATTACTGCGCAGCGGCGAAGTGGAATCGCGCGTAATGTGCCCGGTTCCATGGGCCCCTTGGGGCAGTCAACTTCTTTCCGGCTATGGGGTCTACCGGGAAATCGAGAAGCAGGCGGTGCGCCATGGTGTGAGCGTATCTTATCCGAGATATTTTCTGATTCCCAAAATTGGTATGACGCTTGCGCCAGGCACCATGTTCTTGTCGCTTTATTGGGCCGTTCGCAAACTGATTGAAGACGGCTATGATTTTGATCTGATTGATGCGCATTATTTTTATCCAGATGGCGTCGCCGCAGCGATGATAGGCCGTCTTCTGAAAAAACCGGTGGTGATCACCGCGCGCGGAACGGATATTAACCTCATCCCGGCCTATGATTTGCCCCGCCGTCAGATTCTCTGGGCCGCAGAACAGGCCAGCGGTCTGATTACCGTTTGTCAGGCGCTTAAAGATACGCTCGTTGAGATGGGGGTTGCTCCGGCGAAGATACATGCGCTGCGCAACGGCGTTGATCTGGTGCGGTTTCAACCCCAGGATCGCAGGGATGCCAAAGCGGCTTTTGGGGCGACGGCAAAAACATTGTTGTCCGTTGGCCACCTGATTGAGCGTAAGGGCCATGATCTGGCTATCCGCGCACTTCCGGAACTGCCTGACTGCCAGTTGTTGATTGCAGGTGACGGGCCGGAAGGCGAGCGGTTGCGTTCACTTGCAGACGAGCTTGGGGTTACAGAACGGGTTCGCTTTCTTGGGGCCGTCCGTCCTGAGAATATGCCCCAATTGTACTGCGCAGGTGATGCGCTTATCCTGGCGTCCAGTCGCGAAGGCTGGGCCAATGTCCTGCTGGAGGCGATGGCTTGTGGCACACCGGTGGTGGCGTCCAATGTTTGGGGAACGCCAGAGGTCGTCACCTCTATCGAGGCGGGCGTTTTAATGCACGAGCGTACGCCACAAGGTGTTGTTCAAGGCGTACGCAGGCTATTCGAGAACCTGCCTGCGCGAAACGAAACCCGGCGTTATGCTGAAGATTTTAGCTGGGATGCGACTACCGCCGGGCAGATGGCGTTGTTTAAAAAAATCCTGCAAGGCCGGTAAAGGTAAATTTACCATGATTTGGCTTTTCGTGACGTGGGTCACTTACATTTTTATTTATCTCGTTTATACAGCCATGCAGTAAATCGGTAATAGAAAGTTATTACACTATCTCACGTGCAAGTGGTCCATTGAGGGCTTGGGTACATCCCGAATAACGCCCAGGGGAAAAAGATGTTTTCTAGAAGAATGATTGTGATCGGTGCGGCGGATTTATCGATCTTATTGGTCTCGATATTGTTTGGACTGCTCACGTCCCGCGCAGGAATGAATGCGTTTTTCGGTGGCGGGTTCGATATGTCGCTAGAGTGGACAACCTATATAATAGTCATTATGTGCTGCCTCATCTCGATGGGGCTGTATAATCCCGATTATATGTTCGACATGCGTGAAGCCGTAACCCGGTTGATCACGGGCTTTCTTATCGCCTTTGTTATGGTTTCTGTCCTATTGGGGCTGGTCAAAACGGCGCCGCAATTAAGCCAGGCATTGCCACCAACTATGGCGCTTAGTTTTGCAGGTCTGCTGGTAATCCGATATGCCGCCAGTCATGGCGCCGTGTCGCAATTTCTGAAGCGCCGCATTCTTGTTTTGGGCGCTGGCATGCGCGCGCAGCGCATTGAAAGCGAAGTGCGCACGAAGCGTGGTCATTGCGGCTTTATTCCAGTGGCCTATATCCCCACAAGCCCAGACGAATCTGGGGTGTCACTTGTGAATCTTATTGATGATCCGATTGATCTGAACAGCTTTTGCGCCGAGGCCGGAATTGATGAGCTGGTTATTGCCGTTGATGAACGGCGCGGGACGATGCCCATTGATACGCTGCTGGAGTGCCGCATGAGCGGCCGTAAAATTACAGCGGTAACTGATTTTATTGAACGCGAAGCAGGACAGGTTGAACTTGACGGGCTATATCCCAGCTGGCTGGTTTTTTCCCAGGGCACTATGCGCAATAACGTTGACCGTTTTACAAAACGCGTTGTTGACATCGTCACGAGTACGCTGCTGCTGCTGGTGACATTACCGGTGACACTGGTCACGGCATTGCTTATCGTGCTTGACGACGGCGCTCCGATATTCTACCGGCAGTCACGGGTCGGGCTGAATGGCAAGAATTTTGATGTCGTTAAATTCCGCAGTATGCGACAGGACGCTGAGAAAGACGGCGTGGCGCGTTGGGCAGTCAGGGACGATGATCGGGTAACGCGTGTCGGGCGGTTAATCCGCAAGACCCGCATCGACGAAATTCCGCAAATCTACAATGTCCTTTCAGGAGACATGAGCTTTGTAGGCCCGCGCCCGGAACGGCCTTCTATTGTTGCGGATTTGGAGGACAAAATCGCCTTCTTCAAATATCGCCATGTGGTAAAACCGGGGATCACCGGCTGGGCGCAAGTCAACTATCCCTATGGCGCCAGCATAGAGGACGCGCGGGAAAAACTGAAATATGACCTTTATTATGTGAAGAATGAGTCGATTTTTCTGGATTTCCTGATTTTGATGGAAACCGTTCGGGTAGTTTTCTGGCCCGACGGCGCGCGCTAAACCTGACCCGAAGCGTCAATTATCCTCTTCCCAGGCCCTGTATTACTGTGAAATACTTTCCCGCCGTGCTTAAAAACACGCGCGGTTGCAACCTGCCCCGATCCATGAGGGCTGGAAGTGGGTGCGGCTTGCCGCAGCCGAACAAAGGGGAGAATCGCCATGTTTTACGGGTGGGTCATCTTGGCGGCGCTCTGCACCATCTATTTCCTGTCCCTCGGTACGGTGTTTTACGGCTTTGCCGCCAACATGCCGGAAATGATCAAAGGAATGGGATGGACGCGCGCGGAGGCCAGTCTTGGTTTTTCCATTCTTCTGCTGGTACTGGGTTTGTCCGGGGTGGCGGCGGCGGCATTGATACGGCGTTTCGGGGCCAGATGGACGATGGCGACCGGCAGTATCATCGGCGCGGTTGGTACGATTGGCTGCTATTTCATGGATTCGCTGCTGCAATATTATCTTAGCATTGGTTTGGTTGGCTTGGGTCTGGCGCTGCTCGGCAATGTTCCAGGAATGCAGGTGCTGACCAGCTGGTTTGCGCGCAAGCGCGCACTGGCTATCGGCATATTCATGTCAATGGGGGGGGTAGGCGCGTTTGTTGCAGCGCCAGCCATTTCTCTGCTGGTACAGACAACCGGCAACTGGCGTGACGCCTGGCTGGCGATGACGGGAGCGACAGTGGTAGGGGGGGTGATCGCAGTACTGGTTGTGCGCGACACCCCGGAGCATAGAGGAATGTTTATTGACGGCGTTGATCCGTCCATGGTCTCCACACCGTCTGGTTCGGCGCCTTCCCCCCGGCGGGTGTATCAAACACTGACTTCGTGGGAAACAAGACACGCCCTGGGCTCCTTGCCTTTCTGGATCACCGTTTCAGCGGCGGCGGCTACAGTCATTGGCGGTGTCACCTTCAACAGTCAGAGCGGATATCATTTGCGCGATTTGGGCATTTCACCTGTCACCGCCGGCTCCGCGATCGGAGTTTTCGGCATGTTCGCAGCGGCGGGCAGCTGGCTGGCGGGATATTTAGGGGACCGATTTGACCCGCGTTACATGCTGGCCACAGGCCTGGCGATGCAGTCGATGGCATTAATTATACTGATCTACGCCTATACGCCGCAAATCGCCTTTACATTAGCGGCAATTTTTGGGTTCGGTAACGGTATGGCGCTGGCGGCCAGCCCAGCGCTGCAGGTGAACTTTTACGGCGCCAGGAACTATGCGGCCCTGATCAGCATACATGGTCTTGTGGTTACCGGCTCTGCAACTTTAGCGCCGATTCTTGCCGGATCGATGTTTGTTATGATCGGCAGTTATACGCCATGGTTCGTCTTAATAGCCATGAGTGGGCTGATCCCTGTATCGCTGGTTTTAAGAATGCGCCCGCCCGTTGCCAGTGGCGGCGCGCCGCCACGGTCATTGCGCCGGAGCCCGTGCCAATGAAATAGCGGCTCGTGAAAAGGATTTTGAGAATTCCTCTTTTCCGTTTGGGCCTGACCGTGTAATCGTTGCTATTCCGACCCGCGGCATGCGGGCGGTTTCAACCGGCCCCGATTTACGAGGGCAGGAACCGGTTGCGGTTTGCCGCAGCTAAATAATGGGGAGGCGGTCGATGTTTTACGGATGGGTCATATTAGCGGCGGTAAGTGGCATCTATTTCTTTGCTGTCGGCACTGTCGTATACGGTTTCAGCGTTATCATCCCGGAAATGATCGAGGACATGCGCTGGTCGCGGTCGCAGGCCAGTCTGGGTTTTTCCATACTTGTGCTGATGCTGGGTGTTTTTGGCCCCATAGCGGCGATGTTGTTACACCGGGTCGGCGCCAGAAAACTGATGGGGGCTGGGGGCGTGATCTCCATGGGCGGCGCCATTG
>JAUSQH010000568.1 GCA_030652895.1 Alphaproteobacteria bacterium | reverse complement strand
ATCCACCCAAAAACCTCCCTGACGGCCTGACCCTGCCGGAACCTTATGACGAGTGACGACGTCCATTTACGGTTACCCATCGCAAACGCCCCATCTGCAGGGATATGGCCGGGCGGCTTGCGGATATGACAAACCATTTTTGACCCAAACGGGTGCACGAGTCATAAGACAAGCGGGGTGGAATTAGGTAAAGTCGTCCCACCCACGGTGTCACCCCGGATTTATTCCGGGGTCCAGGGCCACAACGAAAAGCCCTTGTTCGTGGCCCTGGACCCCGCAACAAGTGCGGGGTGACAGGTGAAGGGAACGTGTGCTGCAACCTAAACGCAACTTGCGCCAAGAACAAAACAGGGAGACGAAACATGAAACTCGGCATGACGCTTGGCTATTCCGGCGGGACGTTTGACAATCAGGTGGATCTGGTGCGCGAGGCGGAAAGCCTGGGCTATGACAGTGTGTGGACCGCCGAGGCGTGGGGCTCGGACGCGGTATCGCCCGCCGCCTGGCTGCTGGCCAGCACCACGAAAATCAACGTCGGCACCGCCATCATGCAGATGTCGGCGCGCACCCCCGCCATGGCGGCGATGACCGCGATGACGCTGACGGCGATGTCGGGCGGGCGCGTCATTCTGGGCATTGGCCCGTCGGGGCCGCAGGTGATCGAGGGCTGGCACGGCGTACCCTATGGCCGACCGCTGACCCGCACCCGCGAATATATCGAAATCATCCGCAAAATTCTGGACCGCAAGCAGCCGCTGGAACACACCGGCTATCATTATCAGATACCGTTTATGGGCGAAGGCTCCACCGGGCTGGGTAAACCGCTGAAAAGCATTCTGCATGGCGATCCCAGCCTGCACATCGTCACCGGCGCGATTTCGCCCGCGGGCATCGCGGTTGCCGCCGAAGTGGCCGATGGCTTTATTCCGGTGTTCATGAACCCGGAGCGCTTTGACGTGTTCGAAGGCGCGATCAAGGAAGGCTTCGCCAAGGCGGGCGGCAAAAAGAGCATGGACACATTCACCATCTCGCCGTTCGTCAACGTCATCATCGGCGATGATCTGGAAAAATGCCGCATCCCGGTGAAAAACTTCCTGGCGCTGTATATTGGCGGCATGGGCGCGCGGGGCAAGAATTTCTACAATGATTACGCGGTTCGCCTCGGATATGGCGGCGAGGCGAAAATCATCCAGGATCTGTATCTAGACGGCAAAAAGGCCGAAGCCGCCGCCGCGGTACCCGACAAATTATGCGATGAAATTGCCATTCTTGGGCCGAAGGACCGGGTGAAGGACCGTTTGCAGGCCTATATACAGGCGGGCAAAAACCGGCATATAACGTCCTTGCTGGCCGCCGGGCTGCGCCCCGATAGCATGCGCTTATTGGCGGAAGAAGTGCTATAGGCTGTTTGCCCTGCCAAAAACCAGACGATGTTTTCCTTGTTCCCCGCCACATGCTCTGTGTCACCCTGGAATAGATCCGGGGTGACAGGCGATGAATAAGGCCTGCGTCACTTCTTTTACAACGCACCCAACACAATTATGGATCATCCGCCGTGAAATCATTCGAGACCGCGCTTGAAAATTTTATGTTCAACAGCCGCTGGCTTCTGGCGCCCCTATATGTGGGGTTGGTGCTGTCGATTACCCTGTTGCTGATCAAATTCGCCAAGGAGTTTTATTTTCTGGCCGGCGGGATCATGACCGCTGAAAGCGGTGATGTAATCATAGGCATATTATCGCTTATCGATATTACCCTGATTGCCAATCTGCTGATCATCATCGTCTATGCGGGCTATGAAAACTTTGTCTCGAAAATGCATATCGGGGATCACGAAGACCGGCCCGAATGGATGGGGCATGTGGATTTTTCCGATCTGAAGATAAAGGTCATTGGCTCCATCGCCGCCATTTCCGCCATCGAACTATTGAAATCCTTTATGAACGCGGAACAGCTTAGCAACACAGCGCTTGGATGGAAGGTTGGCATTCATCTGACTTTCGTTGTATCTGGGGTGCTGTTTGCCCTTATGGACCGGCTGAACCCAAAGCATATGGCTGCAAGAAAGACTTGAGCCTGCGCTTTAAACCCCCATATGCAGATGGCAAATAGCTTCCAGCGTGGGCTAAGAAAGAATAAATTTTAGGGGTACCTGGTTCCACATGGATTCACTTAGTGCGATGCAGCGCCCCGAAATGGAAACAGGACCAAACCTGACCCCAGCGGCAGACGCCCACAATCAAACTGTCTCGGATATTTATAACCTGCTCGGCGTATCGCCGGCGGCGGGTCTAAGCGGCAATGAGGCCGCCCAACGGCTGGATCATTATGGCTGGAACCGGCTGTCGGAAAAACCGCGCCGGTCGCGCTGGCTGCTGTTCCTTGACCAATTCAAGAGCTATCTGATTTTGATCTTGATGCTTGCCGCGGTACTGGCCGGCGTCATTGGCGACGTAACGGACGCGCTGGTTATCCTGTTTGTTGTTGTGCTCAACGCGTTTTTGGGATTTCACCAGGAACAACGCGCCGAACAAAGCCTTTCCGTGTTGAAGAAAATGCTGGCGACCAATTGCCGGGTGCGCCGTGGCGGGACCGCAATGGAAGTACCGGCCGAAGAACTGGTTCCCGGTGACATAGTGCTGCTGGATGCTGGATGCCGCGTACCCGCTGACGGGCGCTTAATCCTGGCCACCACCCTTGAGGTTGACGAAGCACCATTCACCGGTGAATCAATGCCCGTCGCCAAGACGTCCGAGGTCCTGTGCGACACTAAAACCCCGTTGGCTGAACGCGCGAACATGGTGTTCATGAACACCTGCGTTACACGCGGGCGCGGGGAATGCGTGGTCATCGCCACGGGAATGCAAACCCAGATTGGCCATATTGCGCAAATGATGGAAACCGCAGAGACGCCGATGACCCCGCTGCAGGTGCAGCTGGACGCGGTTGGCAGCCGCCTGGCGCTGCTTGCGGGCGCTGTCGCCGTTCTGTTCCTGGTATGGGGCGTGGCGCGCGGTGAGCCCTTGATGGAAACCTTGCTGACAGCGGTAGCGCTTGCCGTTGCCGCCATTCCGGAGGGTCTGCCGGCGGTCGTGACGGTAACGCTGGCGATCGGCATGCATTTGATGGCGCGCCGCCAGGCTATCGTCAAACAATTATCCTCGGTGGAGACATTGGGCTGCACCACCGTAATCTGTTCGGACAAGACGGGCACCCTGACACTGAACCAGATGATGGTGCGGTCTGTTTTTTTTCAGGGCCGGCGTTTTTCGGTTAGCGGAAATGGTTATGAAAATACCGGGCTGATCAGCGCCGAGAACGGTAACGCGTTACCCGATTTCGCGCAGCTGTTGAAACCTGCCGTGCTGTGTAGCGATTGTACAGTCTGTGATGACAAGGTGTCCGGCGACCCTATGGAGGGCGCACTTGTGGTGCTGGCGGCCAAGGGGGGAGTGGACTGCAACGAGCTTCAGATGCAGATACCGCGCACCGCGGAAATTCCTTTTGATTCCGCACATAAATTCATGGCGACGTTTCACCGCCAGGGGGAACTGGTGCGTCTGTTTGTCAAAGGCGCGCCGGAAGTATTATTTCCCCGGTGCAGCAAAAACCTGATGGCCGATGGCGAAGTGCCGATGGTGTCTGAAACAATGATGACCGAAGTCGAGAATATGGCGGGGCAGGCCTTGCGTGTGCTGGCCGTGGCGTACCGCGATGTGCCGCTGGAAGAATTTGACATATGCGGCGATCACGTCTCGCTGGTAAATCAACTGACGCTGGCGGGCATTGTCGGGCTGATGGACCCGCCACGCGAGGAGGCGCGCCAGGCCATCGCCACCTGCCACCGCGCAGGCATTCAGGTGAAAATGATCACCGGTGATCACAAGCTGACGGCCGCCGCCATTGCTGCCGAGCTTGGTATAACCGGATCAATCATGACCGGCGCGGAACTGGATGCTCTGTCGGTTGATCAACTGGCGGAACGGCTTGAAGGTATCGGCATTTTTGCCCGTGTCGCCCCCGAACATAAGGTCAAGATCGTACATGCCCTGAAGCGCCACAAACATATCGTGGCGATGACAGGCGACGGGGTCAATGACGCGCCCGCGCTTAAGGCAGCCGATATCGGCATCGCCATGGGAATCACCGGCACCGATGTCGCCAAGGAAGCGGCAAAGATGGTGCTGACCAACGATAATTTCGCCACCATCGTTGTCGCCGTGCATGAAGGCCGCCGTATCTACGATAATATCGTAAAGTTCTTGCGCTTCCAGGTTTCGACCAATGCGGGGGCGATTTTCACCATGCTGCTGGCGCCGCTATTTGGCCTGCCGGTGCCGTTTACGGCGCTGCAAATACTGCTGGTCAACATTATCATGGACGGCCCACCCGCCATGGCCCTGGGGCTTGATCCGGCGCGCCCCGATACAATGGATGCGCCGCCGCGCGGCGCGGATGAACGCGTACTGTCCTGGCCCCGGCTTGCGGTTATCGGATTTTACGGCGTCATTATGGCGGCAGGCACATTATGCATGCTGCGATACGGGATGCTCACCGGCGACGAACAGCGCGCCACGACACTGGCTTTTACCACCTTTGTGCTGTTTCAATTCTGCAATGCATTCAATGTGCGTTCTGAAACCTGTTCGGCGTTCGCGCACAATTTCTTCAGCAACTGGAAATTATGGGCCGCACTGGTTACCGTTGTCGGACTTCTGGTGCTGGTGGTCAACTGGCCGGTAGCACAAACTATTTTCCATATGAGCCCCCTCAGCGCACTTGACTGGGCGCTGGCAACCGGCGTCGCATTTTCGGTATTACTGATCGAAGAAACGCGCAAATTCTTGCTTGCCATGTGGCGGCGCAACGCACCTGCCACATAGTTTTTTAGCAATAAAGAACGCCTGGAAAGTGTAAGCGGTCAGACAAAAAGGATATTGAAACAAATTGTCCGTCGCCTGATTTCGCTATTTAGGCCGGGGCGCAAATAACTAGGGCTATGGAGTAAATCCTCTTAGCCGGATGACGTTGCTGCCTACTTGCGGGCCTTTTGGCCGGGTAGAGCTGCGCTTCCATGGTTCGCGCAGACCGGTGGCTTTCCGTAACCCATTGCCTATCTCGAAGCCGTCCTGGACGGCGGGGCGGTTGCCACCCTGTACAGTTCATCTTTTCAGATGCTTAAACCGCTCATCTTGTCCGATGTTGATCGGGACCATCGTATAAGGAGGTTTCATTTTTTCGCAGAAAAATAGAAACTTTTCGTCCATCGGGGGTAGGCCAGCAGCAGAGTCGGCCGGTTCCTGAACCGGCCGTTTGCGCCTCTGCCGCTGGCCTTTACACCAATCTTTGACACAGCTGTCTTCATATAACAGCCAGCATCATATTACTTTTTGGAGGCGACCCGCTTTTTCGCTGCCGGCTTTTTCGCTGCAGGCTTCTTGACCGCCGCTTTTTTGGCTGCCGGCTTCTTGACCGCAGCTTTTCTCATTGCGGGGCTTTTCACTGCAGCCTTTTTCGCGGCTGGCTTTTTCACTGCAGGCTTCTTCACCGCAGGCTTCTTCTTGGCCGCGACCTTTTTCACCGCAGGCTTTTTCACCGGCGCTTTTTTAGTCGCTGGCTTTTTCACGGCAGCTTTTTTTGCGGCTGGCTTTTTCACCGCAGGCTTCTTGGCAACCGCTTTTTTCACCGCCGGCTTTTTAGTGGCTGGCGCCTTTTTTACTGCCGCCTTTTTTACTGCAGGCTTCTTCGCCACAGCTGCTTTCGAGGTAGCCTTCTTGGCGACAGTTTTCTTCGTGGTAGTCTTCTTGGTTTTACTCGCTGCTTTCTTCATAGCCATTGTTCAATCCTTTCCAGTGTGTGGGACATTACAACTTTTTTGTCCCGGTGAATCCAAAAGCGCTGTACTCTTCCAAGCCGGTCCTACTTGACGGACCCGCTATCGCCGATCGAAGCATTCACTGACCAACCCCATTATTTTTGATCAGCCCCCCTGGATCAAAAATAGAGATCGATGCTCCTGCCTTGCCAACTTCTGCCTATGAAGCGACACCAGTTCCGTGCGCCGGCTACATCATGAAGACTAACTTTCTAGCCTTCCTTCCGCACTTCCTGCGCACGTCAACGATTCGACCAATGATTCGTAATCTAATTAATCAATCCTGCCGTCAATAAAAATATTTGTAATATACTTGAGCATTTCTTCGTCATGATCTCCGGCACGTAAATTTAAGCAACATCACCGCTCCTGTTGAACGTTACTGAAGATCGGGTGCCACGCCTGAGAAACCTGATTTTTGCAATCGAAAGTACCGGTTTGGCACACTTAACAGGCCGCACTGCGCTGTGCGACGCCGCATTGCGATTGCAAGCAGCAAACCCATCCAGTATATCGTTCATCAGTATACGGCTCAAATCTGCACTTCCAGAGTATGTTGTCCGCGATAGTTGCGTACATTAACGGCTGCATTTACCAATAAATTCTTAATGGCACATGGGATAAGTCAGGATTTCGGCCGTTCTTGGACTATTGCAGCTAATTTCACACGGTTAAATTCGATGGCGCGTCTTCTGCGTGGCGGCACAGGTGAACCAACTATATTGCCATGTAAAAATACATTTACTGGGAATATTACTAGCACTGTTCCGGCTTCTGACGATGTGCAATCGGCACAATTTCTGGGCTTTTCAGACGCCTGCGGGTTCTTTGCGGCGGCATTTCTTCTTTGCAGAAGATGTTCTGTCAGAACATACGCCATGCGTCGGACACACCGCCGGGATAAGCATACCCAATGACCAAAAAAATGAAGTGCGGCTTACAAGCAACACCCAGCGAATTTTTTTTGTTCGGCGGCAAAAAAGGCTATGACAATCAGTTTAGGGTGGCGCCAATCCGCAAATTCAGGCACAGCGCGCTATGATTTGCCGAGTCGAAATCAGCGGAAGACGCGCACCTGCCGTGCATTGCAGGTCAAAAGAAACCGACTCCCTATAACCCAAATTTCTGTCTCAGGGCGTCATTCAGCATCTGCGGATTGGCTTTGCCACCGGTGGACTTCATCACCTGACCGACAAACCAGCCCAGCAACTTATCCTTGCCGCTCTTTACCTCGGCCACCTTATCGGGATTAGCCGCCATCACCGCATCGATTGCTGCATCAATCGCACCGGTGTCGGTAACCTGGCGCAGGCCACGTTCCTCGACAATCTTTTCCGGATCATCACCAGTTGAGAGCATGATCTCAAACACGTCTTTCGCCAGCCTGCTGGACAGGGTCTGGTCCGCAAGCAGATCCAGCAGACGCCCTAACGCCTCTGAGGAAACCGGAGAGGTCTCAATGGTCTTTCCCGCTTCTTTCAACGCGCCATAGAGATTGGTGATTACCCAGTTTGCCGCAATCTTGGCGTCACGGCCCTTCGCCACCTGCTCGAAATATTCCGCTGTTTCACGTTCGGAGACCAAAATGCTGGCATCATAAGCCGACAGGCCATAGGCCGACATAAAGCGCGCCTTCTTGGCGTCCGGCAGTTCCGGCAGGCTTTCCGCAATCTTATCCACCCACTCTTGCGAAAATTCCAGCGGTAGCAAATCGGGATCCGGAAAGTAACGATAGTCATGCGATTCTTCCTTTGACCGCATGGACCGGGTTTCGCCTTTTACCTGATCATACAGCCGGGTTTCCTGACGGATCGCGCCGCCTTCTTCAATGATTTCTATCTGCCTGCGCGCTTCATATTCGATGGCCTGACGGATAAAACGCATTGAGTTTACATTCTTGATTTCACAGCGAGTGCCCAGTGGGCCGCCCGGTTTGCGCACCGACACGTT
>JAUSQH010000565.1 GCA_030652895.1 Alphaproteobacteria bacterium | reverse complement strand
AGCCACACGCTTTCGCCACGCCCGCCAATTCCCGCCAGATCAAAGCCGTCATTCCAGTCGCCCGCCCCGATCAGCGGCAAACCATGCGCGCCTCTGCGTGACAGCGCCAGATCAACGGCGCGTTTGCAATGTTCATAGACGCTGCCCGTATCGCGCGACGGGCGTGGCGCGATGAGCAATTGCTGTATGCCGCGCGGCAGGGGATTACCTTCCAAAAATGGTACTTGCTGATCCAGCAGGGCGTCATTGCCGCTGGCGTTTACATACCGCGTTACCACATAGGGCAGCCACAAATGCGGATCACCGGAACTGGTGCGCTGGCCGAGGCCAGTGCCACCCGATACGGCCTGATGCCACCATTTCAGCACATCGCCTTCACGGAACTGCTGCCCGGCATGCAGCAGGATTTGACGGCGCGCCAGGTCTGGCTGGGTAAATATCAATGGCAGCACGTCCTGCAATTGATCGCGATAGCCATAGGCGCCGCTGCGCTGGTTTGGCCCCGCCCGGCCCCAAAGCCGGGAGGTGAGCAACTGGTAAGGCAGCCAGTCATTCACCATGCTGTCAAAGTCTGGGCGGTTGGTTTCAATGCGCAACACCGACAGTTTCTCGCGCCACCAGCGCTTGGTTTTTTCCAGCGCAGCCGCCACAATGGCGGGATCGCGATACCGGCGGATCAAAACCTCTGCTGCTTCGCGGGTTCTCGTTTGGCCCAACATCATGACAACAGTCACTTCGCCATGGGGTGCAACTTCTACATCGCCAATCAGGGCGGCGATGCGGTGGCCGTCATCGGGTTGCGTCGCATCGCCATGGCCGTGAGCCAGCATATAGGGTGATGAAAGGTCGTGGCCCGCGCCGCCGATAAACTGGGATCGGATGGTCTGCGTAACGGGTGTATCCAGACTGCTAGCCGCAAACGCCCAGCCCTGATGAAAATCGTTGCGCGGATTTTGGAAAAACAGCGCGCCCAGTTCTGCATTTTCTGCTGTCTCGATATGTTTCAGACTGTCGCGGGTGAGTTCCGCAAGCGCAATTTCCGTGTAGGGCGCGACGCTTAACCGCGCGGCCTTATTCGTTGTATTGCGGATCGTCAGGACACGAAGTTCCACCGGCTGATCGGGGGGAAGAAAAATTGTCAGGCTATATTCCCGCCCGGGGGTCGCTTTATGAAATTCCGCATATCCCAGGCCATATACCGCATGATGCTGTGCATCCTTGCGCCGGTAAGGCACATAGCAGGGGGTGTCGATTGCATCTGTATCGCGATCTTTTACATAGATCATCTGGCTGGGAGCTTGGGCTGGAACGGTGTCCAGACTGAACGGGCTAAGGCCATTTTGCTGTGCGTTTCCGGCAAACGAAAATAGCGCTCCGTCATTGCTCACGATCGCGCCATGGCCCAGCGGGTTGGCCAGCACATGGGCC
>JAUSQH010000564.1 GCA_030652895.1 Alphaproteobacteria bacterium | reverse complement strand
TTCCACCCGCAGGGCGTTCCCAACTCTGCGGCAACCAAGCAGTATTTTCCCCTGCCGGGTATAACGCACCGCATTTGCGAGTAAATTGCGCAGAATGGCGTCCAGCATTGTCCGGTCCGTACGCACAACGGCGCCGCTCGGGATTACTATGAACTCGATATTTTTTTCATTTGCGAGACGCAAAAAATCACCCCGCAGATCATCGAAAATATCGTTCATTCGGAAATCCCGCAGATCGGGGACAATGACGCCCGAATCAATCTTGCTGATATCCAGAAGCGAGCCAAGCAGGCGGTCCATGACTTCCAGCGCACGTTCGCTGTCGCGCAAAATGTTAAGCGCCATATCATCCGCCGTCAGATATTCCTGCAGCGCTGCGTTCAGTAATCTGAGCGCCTGCAACGGCTGACGCAGATCATGACTGGCGGCCGCCAGAAAACGCGATTTGGCCGCATTGGCCCGCTCCGCCTGCGCAAGAGCGGCAACCGCATCGGCAAGTTCCTGGGCTGGAGTTTGTTCCATCACAACAACCTAGCCAAGGCTTTCCAGAAACTGGCCCATTGCCGAATTAAACGCCGCAGGCTGGTGAATGTTGGCAGCATGTCCGGCATCCGCTATCAGGGCCTTGCGGCCGCCGGGGATTTTGCCGGTCATGTAATCCGCCGCCGCCAGATAGCCGCGGTCTTTTTCGCCGACAAGCACAAGAGCAGGAACACCGATGTCCGGCAGTGAATCAATAATCTGAGCATCCGCCTGCGCCAGCATTCCGCGCGCGCCGTGCTCCAGCCCCTTCGCGGTACGATGCGTGCCTAATTGCATCTCCTCGCTATGGCCCACGGCGGCTAGCCCTTTGGTGGCAAATGCGCGCGCCTGTTTTTCGGTCGTAACATTCCATTGGGCCCGGGCCTCGTCACTTTTGTAGCCCGGCCCGGTATTAAACAGCATCAAGGCGCGCACACGCTGCGGGAATTTCACGTTAAACGCCAACGACATGAAGCCGCCCAGCGAATGTCCCCCGATCACCGCCCGCTCAACACCGCAGACGTCCAGGATAGCCGCCATATCGCTCACCGTTCCATCCACGCTATACAGAAACGGATCATCCGGGCTATCGCTCTGCCCATGGCCCAGCATATCCCAAGTGATAATGCGGTATTGCGCCTTGAATGCCGCGATCTGCCCCGCCCACATGGCGCAGGTGGCGCTGAAGCCGTGGCTCAAGAGCACTACCGGTCCCTGGCCGCTGGAATTGTAAAATATCTTCGCCCCGCCCCGCTCGATATAAGGCATGCTTGTATCGCTCCTTCTAATACGCCTCTGACATCCAGCCGTTACAGTCGGCCGTTAGTACATTCTTCACCAAAAATATATTGTCCGATTCATCGTAGCGGGTTAAGTTGCCGCTGGATATTATTGATTTGTTGGTTTTTTTCTAACATTCTCGTCCCTGTTTGGGTTATACGGGATTGTACTGGTAACTAGTTGAGGGGAAATATAATGTCGGCGATTTCGCTCCGCTTCGTGTCCGACGGTCAGGCTTCGCTTCGTGGAAAACTTGCGGCGGCCGCTGTCAGCCTTGCGCTGCTTGTTCCCAATATAGCGAATGCTGCGCCCTGCGCGGCGCCCGTCGATCTTCCTCCCATACAGGTGCGCATGTTACAGACCGAATTGATGGTGGCGGCGCTTACCTGTAATCAGCGAACGGATTATAATTCTTTTGTAAACCGCTTTCAGCCGCAACTGTCTGCGCAGGGTAAATATCTGCAATCTTTCTTCAGACAGAAATATGGATCCGGGTCGGCCAAGGCCCTGAACGGGTTTGTTACGCGCATTGCCAATGAATCCTCGCGGCGCGGCATGGTGGAGCGGGGACAGTTCTGCCGCAACGCGGAAAGCATTCACGGCGCCGCTAAAAAAATCGATCAGGCGGGCCTGCCGGCGTTCGCCCAGACCTTACAGTTCGCCAGCTTGCACGGCATCAGCCCCTGCGCGACCAAAGTCGCCGCGAAATAGTTCCAAGGCCGCGCACATCTCACAAGCAGCCTGAAATCCCGTGCGAATAGGGCGGTAAAAAGCCCTGTCGCTCGTGGGTGTGACGGCGCGTCCTTGCTTATTGTTCCCTTAGACGGCATGTGGTGCACTTTAAGTTGTTCGCTCCTGTTTTGGCGCGAAAGCTCCTTTTGCAGCACGCCTAAAGTGCGGAAATTCAGTGCAGGATGTGAAAGTTTTCAAGTGGGATAAATTAATAACTAGGACACCCCCCAAAACCCGCCGCAGTTGACAGAGCCCGCTGTCCGGGCCACAAAGCGGGTCGTTTCCACAATGGTTAAGGGCTTATGCAGACCTATCTGGATTTTGAGAAGCCGGTCGCCGAACTCGAAGACAAAATCGAGGAACTGCGGCAATTGGCGGCTAAAGACGCGTCCGTAACCATCAGCGATGAGGTGGCGAGGCTGGAAATCAGAGCGGCCAGCCTGCTACGGCAAAGCTACACGAAGCTGACCCCGTGGCAGAAAACTCTGGTGGCCCGCCACCCGAACCGGCCCCACTGCCTGGACTATGTCGGCCAGCTTGTTACAGAGTTTACGCCCCTTGCGGGTGACCGCGGCTTTGCAGAAGATAATGCCGTCATTGGCGGCCTGGGGCGTTTGAGCGGGCGGCCCATCATGCTGATCGGGCAGGAAAAAGGCGCCGATACAGAAGGCCGGGTACGCCATAATTTCGGCATGCCACGGCCAGAAGGCTATCGCAAGGCGGTGCGGCTTATGGACCTGGCGGAAAAATTTAACTTGCCCGTGGTCACGCTGATTGACACGCCGGGGGCATATCCCGGCGTCGGTGCGGAGGAGCGCGGTCAGGCCGAGGCTATTGCCCGCTCAACCGACCGCTGCCTGTCGTTACAGGTCCCGCTGATAGCCGTGATTCTCGGCGAGGGCATGTCCGGGGGCGCCATTGCGCTGGCTGCCGGCAATCGGGTAATCATGCTGGAACATTCGATCTATTCCGTCATCAGCCCGGAGGGCTGTTCGTCTATTTTGTGGCGCGCCGCCGACAAGGCGAAAGAGGCAGCCGCCGCCATGAAACTGACAGCACAGGAGTTATTAGGCCTGGGCATTATCGACACCATCATTCCTGAACCCGTCGGCGGCGCCCATCGCGAACCGCTGCAAACCATCCGCGAAACCGGACGGATCATCGAACAGGCCCTGGAGGAGCTGGATGGCCAGGATGGCGCCAGCATTCGCGCGGCGCGCAGAGAAAAATTCCTCAATATGGGCCGTAAAGGGCTGCTTTAACAGCACCCCTCGGGGCCGCACACACTGGCGGATGCGTCCGTGGTCGCCACATAGTCCTCACCCTTGGTTTCTTTTGGGTGGCGTGCAACTGAACTCATACAATCAAATAGCCCGGCTTCCTCCAGCGGTATGTCAATCAGCGGCGGAACCGGAATAATCTGTGCGCTATAGGGATCGCGGTTATAGAGACGGTAGGTCTTGTCACACACCGCCACCGGAACCCCGCGTTCCAGTACATGACCGTCATCATCTTCGACCTTGCGCCATGGCCCGGCATAGATAACCGCCTGTTTGCGTTCCAGACAGACCCCCTGCTTACCCTTATACGCCGTGACGGTGAGCGAGCGGAACTCGACGCCTTCTATGGTGCGCCAGGGTTCGGCGTCGCGCTTGGCTATTGCAATGCCGTAAAAGCCCGCCTCTTCGAAGGCGCGCAGGAATTCACGCTCCTGAAACGCACCGGAAATGCACCCGGACCATAATTCCGGATCATTACGCATATGCTGGGGCACGACTTCATCTGAAACAATATCGGATATGGCGACCCTTCCGCCTACTTTCAGCACCCGGAACATTTCCGCAAACAGCGCCGCCTTATCTTCCGCCGCCACCAGGTTAAGCACACAGTTGGAAACGATCACATCGACGCTGGCGTCCGCAATCAACGGCGCGTCCATCGCCTGTTGCTTTTTATACGCCTCCAACGCTTCCAAATCCGCATAAGATGATACTGGATGGGCCACCAGCCAGGCTTCGACGGCGGCTATATCCGTGCGTAGATCCTGAATCTTGCCGCGCTTGAATTCCACATTGTCAAAGCCGGTAATTTTTGCAATCTGGTCGCGGTACCGTCCGGCCAGCTCCAACATGGGGGGATTAAAATCAACCCCTGTTACCTTGCCGTTTGGACCGACGATCTGCGAAATAATGTAACAGATCTTGCCGCCGCCGCTGCCAAGGTCCAGTACACTTTCACCCACGCGGACAAATTGCGACGGGTCACCACAACCGTAATCGCGATCAATTATCTCCTGCGGGATGATTTTCAGATATTGCGGGTCGTAATCAACCGGGCAACACAGAGCATCCTCGCGTTCCCGTGACGCAGCGCCGTAACGCTGCAGCACTTCTTTCTCCGTATCAAGTGGCATCAAATCCATGGGGCGAAAATCTCCATAATTGAACTGCTGCTCTGCATAATTCGCTGGAAGGAGGCGGCTGGTTACGTCTTGCCGAACTGGCGCTGCCACCAACCACCCCGCTTTGGTCCTGCGGGCGCATCCGGCAAGACCTGAGGCGGTTCAGCAGGCTCTGGCGGCGAAGGCGCTGCTTCCGGTTCAAGCGCAGGAACAGAGGCTATTTCGGCAACCTCGGAAAGCGCCGCGGCAACATCCAGCCCGTGCTCCGTCGCAGAAGGTTCCTCTGACGTCCGAACAACTTCCTCTTCCCGCGATTCGGCGGGCTCTACTGCTTCTTGGGGTTCAACGGAGTCTGTAGCCACCGGGCGCTGAATATCACTTTCAGGCGCCTCGGGGGTCGCGTCGCTGGAAGAAAGAATAGGTATTATCAGAACTTCACCTGATGGGACCGGATCTGAGATACTTACGTCCTCAACCGCTCCTTCCACCGCCTGTTGGGTCTGCAATTCATCACCACCATCACGATTACGCCCCCGGCCCCGGCGGCGGCGGCGCGTCTTGCGTTGGCTGACTTCCTCGTCGGCCGGCCCGGTATTTAAATTTCCCGCAGCCTCCTGCCGCACATCATTGGCGTCACTGTCACTTGAAACTTGCGTATCTGCATCCTCTTGTGGACGGGCCTTGCGCGTTTCATCTCCCCGCGCCCTGCCACGCCTGCGTTTATGTTCTCTCTCCCGCTTTTCGCCCTGTTCCTGTGCAACCGGTTCATCGGCGGCTTCCACAAGATCATCCGCCTCATCTTGTTCCACGACCTCCGGCGCAACGGGCGCGCTGTTCAACGGCGGCGGGATGATCGCTATACGATCCGATTGTTTGATTTCGAAGTTTGGCGGCTGGACCGTATCCGAAGCAATGACGAAAATTGAACAGGCGGTGCGGGCCTCTATCTGATGCAGCCACTGGCGTTTCTGATTGAGAATAAAGATCGCCACTTCGCCCGGGACATAAATGTCCAGCACTTGCTGCTGACGCCGCAGGCATTCCTCTTCAATTGCGCGCAGTACCCGTAGTGCCAACGAGTCGACGGACCGAACAAGGCCCGTTCCATGACAATTCGAACAAGGCCGCGTGGTTGTTTCCACCACGCCCTGGCGAAGTCGCTGGCGGGACATTTCCAGCAGACCAAAGGGACTGATACGTCCAATCTGGATGTTGGCGCGGTCACTCGCCAGGCAATCCTTTACCTTGCGTTCGACAGCCTTGTTGTTCCGCATATTTTCCATGTCGATAAAATCGATCACGATCAAGCCGGCCAGATCACGAAGGCGCAATTGCCGCGCCACTTCCTCGGCCGCCTCAAGGTTCGTTCTTAGCGCCGTCGCCTCGATATTTGCTTCGCGGGTCGCCTTGCCGGAATTCACGTCAATCGAGACCAACGCCTCGGTTGGATTGATGACGATATAGCCGCCGGATTTCAACCGCACGGTCGGATCAAACATCGAATCCAGTTGCGCTTCCACCTGATAACGCTGAAACAGCGGAACCGGGTCACGATAGGGCTGTACGCGCTTGGCGTGACTTGGCATCAGCATGCGCATAAAGTCTTTGGCTTCACGGTAGCTGGCGTCGCCTTCGACCTGGATGATTTCAATATCCTTGTCGTACAAATCACGCACAGCGCGTTTAACAATGCTGCCTTCTTCGTTGATCAGGCAGGGCGCCGTGGAACGCAAGGTCAATTCGCGGATCGTTTCCCATTGCCGCAGCAAATAATCAAAATCGCGCTTGATTTCCGCCTTGGTCCGGTTTGCCCCTGCCGTCCGGATAATCAGCCCCATTCCTTCTGGCACATCCAGTTCCGCCGCCACGGCCTTCAGCCGCTTGCGGTCAACTGCATTGGTGATTTTACGCGAAATACCACCTCCGCGCGCCGTGTTGGGCATCAACACGCAATAGCGGCCCGGGATGGAAAGGTAGGTGGTCAGCGCGGCGCCTTTTGATCCACGCTCGTCTTTCAGAATCTGCACCAGCATAATCTGGCGCTTCTTGATGACTTCCTGAATTTTATATTGCCGCCTGCGCGCGCGCGGGCGCGAGACTTCATCCAGCACGTCGCCGCCCCCGACGGATTCAATGCGCTTACCGGCGCCGTCCTCCCAATCTCCGTCCTGACGCGCTTCTTCTACAACAGGTTCGGCTTTTCCCGGGCTGCGCCGCCGCCGTCCCGAACGTCTTACGCGTTGCGCCGGTTCACTTTGTTCCCCAGCCGGCTGATCGCCATCCAATGGCTCGCCTTGGGAGGGCGTGGAAGTCTCCGCTTCCGAGGACAACGCCTCAGGGGCGTCGTCGGCAGGATGGACACTCTGCACGCCCTCAATTTCAGCGACCATGTCAGAGTCATCAGCTGACGCCTCGCCCGTATCTTCGAGTGGCTCGGAGCTGATGGAGTCCCGCTCTGAGGCGGCCATCATCATCGAACCAGATCCCGAACCGTCACTTTCGTCTTTTACGTCTGGATCATCTGCTACATCTGGATCATCTGAAACATCTGAGACAATTTCGACCACACCGGTGATTTCGGCAGCGTCGCCATCAGTTTCACTTGTATCCTCATCACTGTCATCTGATGCTTCCGTCTCGACCTTGAAATCAACATCTTCATCGGCGTTTTCGGCGCGCTGTTCTTCGGCCGCATCTGCGTCCAGCAAGGCCTGGCGGTCCGCCACTGGAATCTGATAATAGTCGGGATGGATTTCGCTAAAGGCAAGAAACCCGTGCCGGTTACCGCCGTAATCAACGAACGCCGCCTGTAAGGAAGGTTCGATCCGCGTAACTTTCGCGAGATAAATATTACCGATCAGCTGTATGCGGGCCGCAGATTCAAAATCAAAATCTTCAAGCTTGGTACCCTGAACAACGACGACCCGCGTTTCTTCCGGGTGGGTCGCGTCGATTAACATTTTCTTGGCCATTAAGTCTTTCTCCAAGCCATGGGGCGCACAGACGCGCCGTCTTGCGGGCGCTGGCCACCAGGGCTGATGTTTGGAAGCCGCCAACGCGGGATCGGCTCATCCGCTCCCCGCCAGACGCAATGACGGACTCGCGCTCCATCAGCCGGTTTCGGCAGACGCGCGTCAGCCGCCATGACTGGCTGAGTCGGAACTCACTGGCTTTGCTTCCGGGTTTCATTTCTCATCGGGCCGGCCATAAGCCGCCCGCCGTAATTATTCGTAAGCTGTTGCACAACAGGCACTTAGGTTGTCTAACGTGACCGCCAACGCGCTGCCGATTTCCTCGATTTCGATTCCCGAAAAAGGGTGCTACCCCTTCACCATAAACGCCTGCCGGGTTGAGCGCAAGAAAACATGCTTTGGGTAACGCGGGACGGAAAACACGGAAATACTTAGGATTCTTGATATTTTGCCCGGCTGCTAGGAAACTGCAAGTTCAACTGATTCGAAAGCAGACGTAATTGAGTTCGTCAAAACGCACAATGAACAGCCATGGCCCGACGCCCCGTTCCGCGGCGGCGCTTTGGCTGGCCCTGTGTATTGCCGGATACTGCCTGCTATATGGTGGCGCTGCACTGGCCGCAGATAGCATCCACGGACTAAGGCTTGGCGACCATTCCGACAAGACGC
>JAUSQH010000562.1 GCA_030652895.1 Alphaproteobacteria bacterium | reverse complement strand
AGCGGCGAACGAACGTGCGCTGTTCGACGGCTTCCTCGATTACGCACGCAAGCATCTCGACGTGGTGACCCGCTTCGGCCGCTTTCCGCATCGCAATGAAATTCTGGGACGTCCATCCACGCCCGAGGAAATCGAATTCCTTAAACAGCCCGGATCGCGTTTTTAGCCCATAAACCGCTGCGGATGTCGTGTGCCACGGCGCGAACCTGACGCGGGCGATAAGGTAACCTGATCCGCAAGTAGGGCCGTGGAATAATCACGCAACCATTGGATTATTTGGTTGAGGAGACAGGCGCATGACCAGAATTCAGATCGAATTGCCCGATGCGACCGCGCAGGCGGCACGTGATGCGGGCCTGTTGACTCCGGAGGCACTGTCGCGCCTATTTAATGAAGCATTGCGCCGCAAAGAGGCGGCGGATGCGCTGTTGTCTATTGCCGACAGAGTGGCAGCTGCGGGAATCACCCCAATGTCGATGGAGGAGATCAACGCGGAAGTGAAGGCCGCGCGGGCGGAACTGCGTAGCGGCCTGCCCAGCGATATTTAAGTCGGCACCCTGCCCCTTTTCACCTGCGTATCGCACTAAGTTCACCGGATAAGTCCGCAACCATTGCGGGTAATCAGACCGAAAAATGTAAGTTCCCCTTATCGGCCATAGGCGACATCGGCCTTTAGATTGACTGCGTCCGCTGTATTTGGGACACCAGCCGTTGGCTAGCCTCTCGCTCCTGGACGACCGTTTTCCTTCGTTTTGGACGGCAGGAATTGACCCTAAAAGGCTGCTCATGGCCTGCTCGCCGATCGCCCGTTCATGTAGCGAAAGCGATCGCCCAACAATCTGTCTCCAGGCATCGGGACACCTACTCTCACCGGTCTCCTTTTTCATAACGTATTATTGAAACCGGGTACCAAAAAGACCGATAAGAATCATCACGATAAGAAACTATGGCAGCCGTCTGTAACATCGGCTGCTTAACCCTCTACTTTAAAGAGCGATTACAAACGGGAGGATTACGACATGGCAAAATGCACAGCACCGGTAAATGGTCATCGCACAGCGGGCGGGGCAGCGGCCTGCCCCGCATGTAGTAGTCGCTATAGCGGCTACCACCGGTCATACTCATATTCGTCCTCGTCTTACTCCTCGTCGGGGAGAACCGGGGGCGTCCGGAGCAGCGTCGGCGGATCCAGCACCAGCGGAAAGCCACGCTGGTCGCGAGCAGGTTCGTCCGTGGTGTACACGCCTGCCGAGGTGCGGACGCTAACGCCGGTCCGCGAAAACGTCGAGAAACGAGCGTCCGTACCTGATCTTCGGGACGTTTTTCTTTGCCACGCGTGGGACGACCGGAAAGGGGCCGCCAAGGAGCTGCACGATCTGCTCGAGTCGCGCGGTGTCTCGGTTTGGTTCAGCGAGAAGGACGTCCTCCTCGGTGCGACGTTGCTCCGCGAAATCGATAAGGGATTGGCGAAGTCGCGAGTCGGGATCGTGCTGGTGACCCCTGCGCTGCTGCGCCGGCTCGCAGGAGAGGGGATCGCCGACAAAGAGCTTTCGGCACTCCTAGCACGTGACCTGCTCATTCCCATCGTGCACGACACGACGTATGAAGCTCTCCGCGAAGTCAGCCC
>JAUSQH010000552.1 GCA_030652895.1 Alphaproteobacteria bacterium | reverse complement strand
ATAATTTCCCCCGAGGTGAGAGCCGCGCAGCAATGATCGCCCGCATGCAAACCGCGCGGACAGCACTGCTTGCGCAAGCCTGGGAGAACCGCATGCCACACCTCCCGCTCGCCACTCCCGAGGCCGCAGTAATTCTGGCGTCGATCGTCGAGAAAGAAACCAGCATTGCCGCCGAACGCCCGCTGGTCGCCGGGGTATTTTATAACCGTCTGCGCATAGGTATGGCGTTGCAGTCTGATCCCACCGTGGTTTACGCCCGCGACAAGGGCATGCCTAATAACAAGCCGATCAGCCGCAAGGATATCGCAATCGACAGTCCTTTTAACACCTATAATCAGCCGGGCCTGCCCCCAGCCCCAATCACCAATCCGGGGCGGGCCGCACTACTGGCGGTATTGCATCCTGCCGCCACAGATGCCCTATATTTCGCTGCTGACGGCAGCGGTGGCCACGCTTTCGCCGCCAGTCTCAAAGAGCACAATAAAAACGTCGCCAAATTACGGGCGCGCGAAAAAGCAAAGCGGAATTATTCACCTGAGCAATAGTCGGAAATATGGCATAGTACTTTTTTTGTAAACGGCAACATCGCAAGGAGCCACCGCAATAATGCCTGTAGCCAGTATGACCGGTTTTGGCCACGCCGACGGAGAATATGAAGCGTTTCGCTGGACCTGGGAACTTCGCAGCGTTAACGGACGCGGGCTTGATGTGCGCGTGCGGATACCATCTGACTTATCCGCATTGGAAAGCACGATCCGCGACAAAACTGCGCAGAAGTTCAAGCGCGGCAATATCCAGATCAGCTTGCAGACCAGCCGCAGCACGGGCGGTGAAACGCAGATCAAAATCAATCATGATGCCTTGCAACAAGTGCTTTCCATTCTGGCCGAGATTGAAGATCAGGCCGGGCTGGCCCCTTCCACCGCCAGTGGCATCCTTAATATTCGCGGTGTTGTCGAGCAGGTTGAGCCAGTCGAAACCGAAGTGGCGCGTGAAGCGCGCCTTGCCGGTGTGTTGCAAAGTTTTGAAATGGCGCTTGCCGATCTTTTCGCGTCTCGCGCCGCTGAAGGTAAACGTTTGCACACCGTGGTGTCAGGTCAGATTGACGAGATGGCGCGGCTTACAACCGCCGCAGAAGGCCGCGCTGCAACAGCAGTCACACTGCTGCGGCAAAAACTAAGCGAGCAACTCGCAGCACTGCTTGGAAACGCGTCGACGCTCTCTGAAGAGCGCCTTACACAGGAAGTGGCCCTGCTTGCAACCAAAGCCGACATACGTGAAGAAATCGACCGGCTGAACGCCCATGTGGCCAATGCGCAAAGTCTGCTGAAGGAAACCGGGCCTGTTGGCCGCAAACTGGATTTTCTCATTCAGGAGTTCAACCGCGAAGCCAATACGTTATGTTCCAAATCTCCGGATACAGAGCTAACCCGTATCGGGCTTGACCTGAAAGTGCAGATTGAGCAGCTTCGTGAACAGATTCAGAACATCGAATAGACGGGAATATGGCGCGTATTGATCTCCATCGCCGTGGCCTGATGCTGGTGCTTTCCTCACCATCGGGCGCTGGCAAGACAACCCTCTCGCGATTGCTGCTGGCAAGTGAACCTGATCTTGCCATGTCCATATCAGTGACGACACGCCCGATGCGCCCCGGAGAAGTCGAGGGCAAAGATTATTATTTTATTCCGCAGACCGAGTTCATCGCGCGCCGCGATAGAGGTGAGTTTCTGGAGCATGCTCTGGTATTCAATCATTATTATGGAACGCCTGCGGACATGGTCGAAGCCGTTTTAAAATCCGCCAAAGATGTGCTGTTTGACATTGACTGGCAGGGAACCCAGCAGCTAAAGGCGCGCGCCCGTGAAGACCTGGTTTCAGTGTTTATTTTACCACCGTCCCAGCATGATTTGCAAAAGCGCCTGACCACCCGCGCGCAGGACAGCGCAGAAATCGTTGCAGGGCGGATGGCCAAGGCGTCGGATGAAATGAGCCATTGGCCCGAATATGATTATGTCATCGTCAACGATGATGTTGAAACCGCGCATCAGCAATTACGCGCAATCCTGACCGCCGAACGGCTGCGCCGAGAACGCCAGACCAGCCTGCCGGACTTTGTAAAAAAACTGCGTAACGGTGGTTAACGCCTCACTGCTCTGGCTTGAACGCAATGGCGCGTTTCACGGCTTCGCGTTTTTGCTCGGAGGTCAGACGCGCTGCGAGCATCACCAATTCTTCTGCATCAAATTCGAGAAAGCCATTCTTGGCGGACAGATAATACCATTTATAGGCTTCAACTAGATCCTGCTTGCCCGCTTCACCTGAACTGTACAACCGTCCCAGATTGAACTGGCAATTCGCGACGTTGCGCGCAGCGCATCTGCCATACCAATAGGCGGCTTTTTCAATCGACTGCTCACCCCCGGCGCCTGCTTCCAGGAATGAGCCAAGGGCGAATTGGGCCCCTGGATGCCCGCCCTCCGCCGCCATGGCGTACCATTTTGCCGCTTCGGGAAGGTTTTCCGGCTCTACACCGCCAGATTCGTAATAGTCACCCAAACGGAATTCGGCTTCGTGATCCTGGTGTGTTTCGGACGCCTGCTTCCACCAGGAAACAGCTTCCTGATACCGCCCGCTATCAAACAGTTCCTTGCCCTGATCGGCCAGGGCCGACGTTACGCTGACAGTCAACCAGCCCGTCAGCAGTACCAGCAACGTAAACGAGAATTTATGGATCAACGCGCGACCGGCTTATATTTGATATCCCTCGCCATACGAATGGCGTCACGAACCTGAATGGGCTCCATGGTACGGCTGAGCTTTTCTAGCGCAGGACCGCCAAACTCAACAAAGCCCTGTTGGGCCGCTAGATAGTACCACATATAGGCGGCGACTGGATCCTGGCCGACGCCAGTACCGTCTTCATACATAACGGCAATATTGTATTGGCAGGCAACCTGACCTCTCTCGGCGCCAGCCAGATACCAGCGCGCCGCCTGCTCCGGAGACTTTTCAACCCCCAAGCCATCATCATAGAGTGCGCCAAGATCAAAATGGGCCCGTTCATCACCTAGTTCCGCTGCCAGGAGAAGCCATTTCGCCGCTTCTTGAAAGTCACGTTCTACGATCACATCCTTGTCTCGCGCCACCCCATCGCGATAGGCGGCCCCCACGCGGTACATTGCGTTTACACTGCCCTTTTGCGCAGCGTCTTTCCACCAGGTCATCGCATTTTCATAATGACCTCGCTTATAGAGCTGGTCCCCTTCATCAATATCCTGTTCAGGCGCCTTTGCGCTTTTCGTCTCGGTCGCAGCCATTGCGGCACCCGCGATAGACAAACTCAGCAATGCCGAGGCAAGAACCCCAAACAGTTGATACGGTAATTTCATGGCAAAACCCTTTTGATCGCGGTCCCGATGGAGCATGTACAATATAGTAAACCAGGGTACCGATGCCAATGGCGAAACAAATTTTCTTGATTGCTATTGAGGCGTATCGAACGTGCGCGCCGATATAAGGCCTGTCTCGGTCACAATTTCGTCCAGACGCGCATCATTGTCATTAACCGGAACCTGCTGCACCCGCTGCCCTGAAAACCCGAGCCCGATAGCCTGTCTGCATTTCCCAGCCGCGCGCAGGACCGCAAGGCTGCGGTCATAGAACCCCCCGCCATAGCCTAACCGGTAGCCTCTGCGGTCGAATGCCAGCAAAGGGACAATAACCACGTCCGGCAAAGCCTCCGGCATGCCCTGTTTGGGGCCGAAAGTACCAAATCCTGCCGGGACGAGAGGCCTACCGGGCATCCACTCCCGGAAAATCAGTTGCCCGGAATCCCCGGCAACGACAGGCAGCGCCAACCGCCCCCCCTTGGCCGCTATGCTTTCCAGCAGGGGCCGGGAATCAAATTCGTCGCGCATGGGCCAATAACCCGCGACCACGACGCCCGAAGGAAATACTACGGATTTCAGGAAATGCCTGGCCGCGGAGACATATGTTTCGGAGTCGGAACTTTTAAACATTTTCGCACGTTTCACACGCTGGGCCGCGCGCATATCGGCTTTCAGACGGTCTGTTTGTGCATTTCCGTTTGCCACAGCGGTCTAGAGTGATTCCAGACGGCTGGCTATCACTTCCAGTCGGCCGGTGGATGTTTCCAGAATATTCACCATCGTTTCTGATGCGGATTGACTTTCATCTTTGGCTTTCCTGGCCGGTTCGGTAGCCTCACTCAATTCATCTGCAATCACAATCCCCGCCATAAGCAGCAATTGCGCATCGCTTAGATTTGCGCCAGCCCCCCGTAATGCGGTGATCTTCGCGTCCACATATTGTGACAGTTCACGCAGATGCGGCTCCTCGCCATCCCCGCATGTCAAATCATATTCACGGCCATTCACCCGTACAGTAACTTGCGCCATTGCCTATTATCCTGTTTTTTCAGCCGGTGTCTTTCAAGCGCCCAGAACTTCGTGCAGGCTGGAAATTGTTCCATCCAGCCGTTTGGTGGCTACCTGCTGCCGCTTAAGAACGGCATCGTATGATTTCCGCAACCCGGCATGTTCTGCTTGCAGCGCCGCATGGCTCGCCTTCAGCCGCGTCAGTTCCTGCGTAACCGCATCGTACTGACTTTGCCGCTGCTGCATCGCCGCAAGCGCACGCTCGACATCCGATATCGCCTTTGCAAACCGTTCCTGCGCTTGTTCCAGCGACGCCATACCTATAGACCTCATATTCCAATGATTCCCACGCACTTTAGGCGTCAAACAGCTCTGAAAGCAATATCCGCTTGATATGCATCCTTCACTTGACGGCTGCGCCTCAAAATGGTCAATCAGTTGGAAAGTTTTTAGGGAGCATGACAACGTGGGAACGGCAGAAACGGCGGACACAACAGGCCAGTTTTTAGGAACGGTACAACGCAGCATGGCCAATGCGATCCGCGCGCTCAGCATGGATGCAGTGCAAAAAGCGAATTCTGGCCATCCGGGCATGCCGATGGGCATGGCGGACGTGGCCACCGTGCTGTTTACCCAGTTCCTGAAATTTGACCCCGCCGATCCGAAATGGCCGGACCGCGACCGTTTCGTGCTGTCGGCCGGACATGGCTCGATGCTGCTCTATTCCGTGCTGCACCTCACCGGTTATGCCGATATGACCATGCAGGAAATCATGAATTTCCGGCAATTGGGCGGGTTGTGCGCCGGGCATACCGAGTATGGCCATGTGGCTGGCATTGAAACCACCACCGGTCCCTTGGGCCAGGGGCTTGGCAACGCGGTCGGTATGGCAATAGCCGAACGCCTGCTGGCGGAGCAGTTCGGGCCTGAGATTGTGGATCATTACACCTATGCGATGGCGGGTGATGGCTGCCTGATGGAAGGCATCAGCCA
>JAUSQH010000551.1 GCA_030652895.1 Alphaproteobacteria bacterium | reverse complement strand
CGCGCAGCTCGTTCTCGACGCCAACCGCCAGACTGGGCAGCATGACCGTAGCCTGCACGTTCTGCTCGCGCAGGGTGCCCATGCGCACATCGCGGATCATGCTTTCGGGAAATTCCTGACAGGGAACGGTGCCGCCGCTGATCAGCGCACCGGGCCCGCTCGGGTTCTGAAAGAACTCTTTCAGCGATCCTGGCTTGCCCGCCGCTTCGCCCGGCGGTGCGCTGAAAAACTTCAGCCGTTTGCCCATGAAATGCACCTGGGCGTATTTGCTTTGCCCGCGCACGACGGTAATTGCCCGGTCGCGAAACCCAGGGTCGATATAGCGGGTGAAGCAATCATCGGGTTCGTAATAATGCTGGTCCGCATCTATCAGTGGATAGTTGATCAGGTCTATTGCGGGGTGGCGGCTGGCCTGGGACATCGGATTAATCCATGATCAGAGTTAGGGTTGCCTTACGATACCCGTCTAAAATTGCGCTGGCAATGCTCTCTGACATGCAGTGCGCGCCGATATAGCTAGCTGAGCCCCAATTCCCGCTGTTTTTTCTTCGGCAGGCCAAGAGAAACAATGTGGTGGGATTGGCGCAAATAGTCTTTCAGGTCACGATCGGATAATCCGGGCCTGGCATAATGCTGGATCCACTTCATGCCGCGTGACGCAAGATAGGGTGCGGGCCGCAGGCCCGGCTGATCTCTTAGAATTTCATAGGCGAGGTCGCTGACCTTGAAGGTGAAAGCCGCGGCCTCATCCGCCCAACCGCCGATGGCGAATATTTTCGGGCCGACTTTCCAGACATGTGCCCCTCCCCACTGGACGACATGCGTGGTCGCGGGAAGAGAGCGACAGAGTGCATTGAATGTATCGTAGGTCATCTGCTCCACATGATCGATTTATGGGATCCCTACGCTACAAGCGCCGAATGCCAAGAAAAATGGAAAAATGGGGTGAGCTCAGATTCGGCGAAATGGCGCCATTTAGAGCCCAGACTCAATCATCGCCAAAAGGCGAAGTGACCTGCGGGCGAATTTTCATGCATTTATAAACAGAGTCTTTTGTTGATTTAGGCCTGTTTGGCCGAGTGCCGCGCCCGGCCATGGCGCTGCCCCAACGCTGCCCATACTGCTCACACTAATGGCGCCGCTCACGCACGCAAATAATCTGTCTCCGCCTTTCCCCTTATGCTAGGCTTCGGAACTGATAATTTGTCGGGAGTTTGGACATGAAATTTACCTGGTTTAACCTGATGCCCTGGCCCCATTTGCCGGCTGATTTTCGCGAGAAAAACCGTTCGGTCTGGGTCGATATTGACAGCACCCTGTATGATCCGGTGCGCGGGCACGACGTCTACAATGACTATCTGGATCTGCTGGAATATGCCGATCAGCTGGGCTTTGACGGGGTAGGCGTCAACGAGCATCATCAGAACGCCTATGGTATGATGCCGTCCCCCAATATCATGGCCGCGGCGCTGACCCGGCGCACCAAAAATGCGGCAATTGTCGTGCTGGGCAACTCCATCGCGTTGTACAACCCGCCGGTGCGCGTGGCCGAGGAATTCGCCATGCTGGACGTGATGTGCGGTGGGCGGCTGGTGGCGGGCTTTCCCGTCGGCACCTCGATGGACACAAATTACTGCTATGGCCAAATCCCGGCTTTGACGCGCGAGAAATATCTCGAAGCCCATGAACTGATCATACGCGCCTGGAAGGAAGACAAGCCATTCGCCTTCAACGGCCGGTATAACAAGCTGCGCCATGTGAATATCTGGCCCAAGCCGATCCAGAACCCGCCCCCCATTCATATTCCCGGCGGCGGTTCGGTTGAAACCTATGATTTCTGTCTCGACAACACCTATTCCTATTCGTATCTAAGCTTCACCGGCTATATCCGCGCCAAGGCTCTGATGCAGGGGTATTGGGATCGGCTGACGGAACGCAATGAACCTGACGAATCCCCCTACCGCGCCGGTTTCGCCCAGACCATTGTCGTGGGTGAAACCGACAAGGAAGCCGAAGATCTGTACAAGGAACATGTGAACTACTTCTATAATCGCTGTCTGCATGTGCATGCGGGCTTTGCCGATGCGCCGGGTTATCGCACGATTAAAACCATCCAGTCTGGCGCGTTGTCGCAATATGCGCCGAACATGGGTGATCTTTCCAATCTTAGCTGGAAGCAGTTGCTGGACGATGGCTATGTGGTGGCGGGAAGCCCGGATACGGTGCGCGAGAAGCTGGAACATCTGGCCAAATCCCTGCGCGTCGGTAATCTGTTCTGCCTGATGCATGTCGGCGATATGCCTGCCGACAAGTGCAAGCATTCCAGCAAACTGTTTGCCGAGAAAGTCATGCCGAAAATGCGCAATATTTTTCCGGAATATGACAATGACACACGCTTCTGGGCGCAGCCGCTGGCAAAGCGCGCAACCCCTGCGCCGGTGGATGCGGCCTTGAAAACGCGTGAGACGGTGGCGGGAGAATAGACAATGAATCTGCGTAAAATAAAAACCCGGCACACGGAAACACACGTGCTGGAGGGTGGCTCGGGCCCCGATCTGTTGTTCCTGCATGGGGCGGGCGGTATTACCCTGGAAGACCCGTTCTTGCAGGCGCTGGCGGCGAAGTATCATGTCTATGCGCCACTGCTGCCGGGGTATGGGGAGTCCGACGAATGCGCCGAAATCCGCGATATGCTGGATGTTACGCTGCATACCTATGATGTGGCGGAGGCGCTGGGCCTGAAAAAACCGATCCTGGCTGGACATTCCATGGGCGGGATGATCGCCGCAGAAATGGCGGCGATTGCGCCCAATGAGGTGGAAAAACTCTGCCTGATATGCCCGGCGGGACTTTGGCTGGAGGACCACCAGATTCCGGATCTGTTCTCGCTGCTGCCATATGAACTGCCGGCCTATCTGTTCCATGACGCGGAGGCGGGCGGAAAATTGATGACGGCGGGAATGGATTTTTCCAATCTCGACTTCCTAAAGGCATTTTTGATCCAGAATGCGCGCCAGATGGGTATGGCGGGCAAACTGCTGTTCCCCATTCCCGAGCGCGGCCTGCGCGAGAGGCTGTACCGGATCAAGGCGCGCACGGTGTTGATCTGGGGCGATTCAGATAAACTGATCGTGCCGCGTTATGCGCAGGAATTCAAAAAGCTGATCGCCAAATGCGAACTGGTTAGCATTGCTGAAGCAGGCCATCTGGTCCCGTTAGAACAAACCGCACAAACAGTGGCAGCTCTCGGCAGACTGGGATAACCCTTTAATACTGGGGTAAAACCATAGAAAACGGGGGCAGGCCACCCGCCTGTCCCCGTTTTGTTCGGAAATAAATCGGGCCAATTTACCCATAAGTAAACTTTAGCGTCTAGGCTCCCTCAAAGGATGGAGCCATGATCGAGAGACTAATTGAGCTTGCCAAGGATAAACGGCCCGCCGCACGGCGCGCGCTGTCATTGGGAATTGTTGAGCTCTGCCACAATTCGGGCCTAAAGATGGATCCGAAGGATAAAGAGATCGCGGGTCAGATTATCATCCGCCTGATTGCCGAATTTGAAATAGAACTGCGAGCCCAGATCGCGGACAGGCTTGGGGCGTCCGAGCAAGCGCCCAAAGCGCTCATTCTCGCACTGGCGAAGGACGAAATCATTGTCGCCGACGCGGTTATCACGCATAGCCCGCTACTGGATAATGACGATCTTATCGCCATCATAAACAGTAAAACACGTGAGCATCGCCTGCTAGTGGCCGCGCGCCCGCACATCTCGGCCGAAGTGGGGGATGCCTTATTAAAACCTGGCGAACCGGAAGTATTGGCCGCGTTACTGAATAATCAGTCAGCGGAGATTTCTTTGGCGGCGTTGGAATATGCCGCGGAAGAAAGCAGATCATGGACCAATTTGCAGGAGCCGCTTGTTACGCGCGCAGATCTGCCGCCACAGCTCGCCAGGATGATGGTTTCATTTGTATCCAGTGAGCTTAAGCGCCAGCTCGCCCTGAAATTTCCGCAGGATCAGGAAATTGTCAGTCAGGCCGTGCACGAAGTTGCTGCGGTTAAAGCTGCCGCCGCAAACGGCATCATACCGGGTCTGAGCGTAAAGGCGGCGGCATTGATTGAGCGGCTGCAGGCTAATGGCGAGTTGAACATCACCCGTGTGGTTTCATTTTTGCGTGAAAAACGCCTGCCGTTGTTTTTCGCCGGCATGGCGGCGCTTACACGACTTAGTACGCAGAGCCTGGTTCATTTCGCGTTTGATAGTGAATCTCAGGGGCTGGCGGTCATATGCCGCGCCGCTGGCGCCGATCGCGGGCAGTTTGTTATGGTCGTTTTGTTGTTGGAGCAGGCACGTAATGGCGGTGCCGTGCCGCCCCGCAAACTTCAGGCTGTCTGCCGTCTGTTTGACTCACTTTCTGAAGTGCGGGCCCATGAGATTTTACAGGATTGGCGGACCGGGTTACATGACCCGGAATACAGGGTGGCAGCCATTTAGCGGCGGAGCCGCTCACCTCTCGCTGGTTAGCTCGCTCAGGCTGGCGCCGCTATAGGGCGCCTTCACCACCGCCACAATAAGATCAATAATATTACTTACGAAACTTTCCGGCGGCGCCGCGAGAGCGGCGTAATCGTCTTCGGTCAATCTTGTTTCACCGTGCGTCATCTGATGCCAGTTGGCCAGCCAGTGAAATACGCTGGTTGCGACCAGGCCAACGCGCTGCATCGCGGCCTCTCGCGGCATTTGAGGCATCTGCTTCATGGCCATACTTGCCAGACGCCGGGCGGACGAGGTGTGTTCGCGCCAGACTTTGTCACTGACGCGAATTTTCGGGTCGCTATAGAGCAATGCAAAAAACCGGATGAAATCCGTACCGCCGGCCTTTTCCTGCATATGCTCGAAAAAAGGCAGCACGGCCGCGCGCGCCAGGGCTGGAATATCGGCGTCGGTCATCGGCTGCGCAATGGCGTTTAACATGGTGTGCCGGCGTGCGTTTATACCAGCAAACCTGTCGATGAAAATGGCCTCCACCAGGCCTTCCTTTGATCCAAAATGATACAGCAGGGATGAGGTGTTGCGCTGGCCTGCGGCGCGATTAATCTGGCGCACGGTAACCGCATCCAGCCCATGACGCGAGAATAGTTGTTCGCCGGCATCCATCAGGCGCGCTTTCGTGTCGCGCCGCATCATCACATCTTCTTTTGCCTGACGAGGCATGTCGCTCCGATCTGTTTGTAAAAATTGCCGCCTCGCCGGGAATCGGCGAGCCTGCTCCACGCTCAATCTGCTTTTAAGTGACTTTGCCCTATTTTCCAACGTATCTGCAGTATTAATTTTGCCGGATCGCTTGGATTGCGTGCTGCTTCGCGCTAATGAAGTGTACCCGCTATATTTTAGGAATGTCAGATGACCGCAGATACATTGCACGACGCGGAAGACCCGCAAATTACCCAGATACGCCAGTCCGTTACTTCCCTTTGCAGTAATTTTCCGGGCGAATATTGGCGGGAAATGGACCAGAAGCGCGAATATCCGACGGCCTTCGTCAAGGCCCTGACCGAGGCCGGGTTTCTTGCGGTGCTGATTCCCGAAGAATATGGCGGCAGCGGGCTGGGGCT
>JAUSQH010000548.1 GCA_030652895.1 Alphaproteobacteria bacterium | reverse complement strand
GCCATGTTTAGTATGTACTTTGCGCATTCAACAGAAAATCCTTCCCGCGAAGACTGGCAAAAGTTGCCGGAGCACCTTGTTGGCGTCGCGGAGTTAGCAGAAGCATTTGCCCGCGCGTTCAAGGCAGGCCCTGCTGCCCATCTGACTGGTTTGCTGCACGATCTGGGGAAATACACCCAGGAATTTCAGGCCCGCCTGACTGGTGGAAAACGGGTAGACCATTCGACTGCCGGCGCTTTCGAGATTCAACGGCTCGCCACCACGAAAGACCAAATGCTTTTCACAGAAATCCTTGCCTATGCCATTGCAGGGCACCATGCCGGCTTGCCTGATAAGATCGGCAGCGCTGGTGGATCGCTCACGGACCGGTTGAATAGTTTTGCATCCCGTGAGCCGCTGGACCCAATATGGCGAAAGGAAATTCATCCGCAAACCGATGGCATCATTCCGTCAATGACGTTTGATCCCACAAAATTCGCCTTTCAACTTGGTTTCCTCGGCCGCATGATCTTTTCCTGCCTGGTGGATGCGGATTTCCGCGATACCGAGCAATTTTATGCGAAAGCGGAAGGGTGGCAAGCAGACCGGACCTGGCCCAAACTTGCCGATCAGGCCGATACGCTTATCACCAAATTTGATGCGCATATGGCCGTGAAGCAGGCGCAAGCAGCCAGCACCCCAGTCAATCAATTACGCCGTAATATTCTGACGCATGTGCGCAATAAAGCCAGCGCTTCGCCAGGATTCTTCACACTCACTGTGCCCACCGGCGGCGGCAAGACATTGGCGTCACTGGCCTTCGCGCTTGACCATGCGAAACATCACGGGATGGACCGGATCATCTACGCCATTCCCTTCACGGCGATTATTGACCAGACCGCGTCCGTGTTCCGCGAAATTTTTGGAAGTGACGTTCTGCTGGAACATCATTCCGCAATCGAGGAAGACAAGAATGAACAGCGGGAGAGCCGCGACAAGCTGAAACTGGCAATGGAGGATTGGGCCGCGCCTATCATCGTCACGACCAACGTGCAGCTATTTGAAAGTCTGTTTGCCAATCGCCCTTCGCGCTGCCGCAAGCTGCACAATATTGCCAACAGCGTGATTATCCTGGACGAGGCCCAGACCATTCCCCTTGCTTTGCTGCGGCCATGCGTGGCTGCTCTTGACGAGCTGGCCCGCAATTATGGGGCGTCTATCATCCTGTGCACCGCCACTCAACCCGCTTTGTCCGCGCCGGAATTCGAGGGAGGCCTGCCCCTAACCCCGGACCGCGAACTGGCGCCTGATCCACATCATTTGGCGCGCGCGTTACAGCGGGTTCGCATCCGCCATGGCGGGGATATGGGCGATAGCGCGCTTGTGGCCGCACTGGCCGCTCAGGAACAGGGTTTGGTCATCGTCAACAGCCGCGCCCATGCGCTGAACCTGTACCGGAACGCGCAAGAGGCCGGGTTGAATGGGCTTGTGCATCTGACCACGCGCCAGTATGCGGCGCACCGGCGCGCAATCCTGAGCGGCGTCCGGAAAAGCTTGAGCGGCGGCCTGCCCTGCCGGATGATCGCCACCTCGCTGGTCGAGACCGGGGTGGATTTAGATTTCCCGCGCGTCTGGCGGGCCGAAGCGGGACTGGACCAGGTCGCCCAGGCAGCGGGCCGCTGCAATCGCGAGGGCAAGCTGGATCGGGATGACAGTATCGTCACCCTATTCCGCGCCCCCGATAATCCGCCGCCGCATGAAGTCAGGCAGCTTGCGGAGGCTTTCGGGCGAATGGCGGAGAAGCATGCCGATCTGATGTCATTGGACGCCATGCGCGACTATTTCAGCGAGGTCTATTGGGCCAAAGGCGCGGGTCTGGACGCGAAGGGCGTCATGGCTAAGTTCCGGACGGACAGTACAGGAACCGATTTTGCCTATCGCACGGTCGCCGAGGATTTTCGCATGATCGAAAACGGACTTGCGCCGGTCATCATTGCGCGGGACCGGACGGCGGTTGACGTGCTCAAGAAACTTACCAATCCAGGCGTCTCACCCGGAGGCGTCGCCCGGGCGCTGCAACCTTATGTGGTGCTAGTCCCGCCCAAAGCGCGCATATTACTGCACAAGAACGGCCATGTTGCTTTCGCGGCTGAAAAGGATTTCGGCGATCAGTTCGCGGTCTTGCAGACGCCAGGCCTCTATACCGATGAGACCGGACTGCTGTGGGAAGACGCGGACTATCTGGGATTGGAAAAATCCATGTTTTAGGGGAGTGGAAGAATATGCCTTACGGAATCAGGCTAATAGTTTCGGGCGATCATGCCTGCTTCACCCGTCCGGAGATGAAGGTGGAGCGCGTCTCTTATGACGTGATGACCCCGTCTGCCGCGCGCGGCGTTCTGGAAGCGATCCATTGGAAGCCCGCCATTACATGGGTGGTGGACGCCATTCATGTGCTCAAGCCCATCCGGTTCCACGCCATCCGGCGCAATGAGGTAGGGCATAAGGCGTCGGCTGGCAAAATCAAAACGGCGATGAATCGCGAGAGTTTGGAAGGACTATATATGCCGGCCGATGAAGACCGGCAGCAGCGCGCCGCAACCGTTTTATCCAATGTCGTCTATATTATTGAGGCGCATTTTGAAATGACTGGCAAAGCGGGTAGTGATGACAATGAGGGTAAGCATCTGGATATCTTCAACCGCCGCGCCGCCAAGGGGCAATGTTTTCATCAGCCCTGCCTGGGCACGCGTGAATTTCCGGCGCGGTTCGAGCCATTAGCAATGGGCACGCCCTTGCCAAAGGCCATACCGGACACCCGCGACCTTGGCTTTATGCTGTACGATATAGATCATCCGGGCGGTCGTTCGCCGCGGTTCTTCCGCGCCCAACTGGTGGATGGCGTGATGAAAGTTCCGCCCCCCTCCTCGCCGGAGATTCGACGATGAGCGTGCTTGCATCTCTCACCCATGCCTATGAGCGCATGGTCGTCAGGGGTGACGCGCCGCCATTTGGCTATTCCCGCGAGAAGATCAGTTTTCTGATTTCTTTGAACGACGACGGCACGCCAGCAGGAGTGCCCGCAGATCTGCGTGAGGCGACGGGAAAGAAATTGACGCCCCGGCTGATGGCTGTGCCGCGGCCCGCGAAGCGGACATCGGGCATCGCCCCCAATTTTTTGTGGGACAAAACCTCCTATGTTCTGGGTGTTACGGCAGGAGAAGGAAAACGTCTGGCCAACGAACACGCCGCCTTCGTAGAAAGACATGAACAAGCCATTTCGCAATCCGACGATGCCGGGTTGCAGGCCGTTCTCTTGTTTTTGCGGTGCTGGACGCCAGAGGCGTTCGATGCACGCGGCTGGCCCGAGGCGATGAAAGATCAGAACGTCATTTTTGCACTGGAAAGTGAAAGGCTGCGCAATGTCTACATTCATGACCGTCCCGCCGCACGGATGCTTTGGGCGCAACTTTTATCCAGTGACGAAGGATCCAAAGGCATCTGCCTGGTAACAGGCAATCACGCACCCATTGAACGTCTGCATCCGGCAATCAAAGGCGTTTGGGGGGCGCGATCCTCCGGTGCCTCACTGGTGTCCTTCAATCTGGATGCCTTTACATCCTATGGGCAAGAGCAGGGCGCCAATGCGCCAGTATCGGAGGCGGCGGCATTCGCCTACACAGCCGTGCTCAACAAATTTCTGGAAAGCGGTAGCAGGAACCGCATGCAGATAGGCGACGCCTCAACAGTGTTCTGGGCTGACGCCAGCAATGCCGAAACGGCCATTGTAGCGGAAGGCGCATTCGCCGCCATGTTTGGCGGTGAAATTGATGAGTCCATGCAGGCCAGCAGGGTTTCCGCAATTCTCGAAAAAATCCGTAATGGTCAGCCATTACAAGAAATTGCGCCGGAACTGGCCCCGGGCGTGCGTTTTTATGTGCTGGGCCTCGCGCCCAACGCCGCGCGCCTGTCGGTGCGGTTCTGGCTGGATGGCGATTTTGGAACCATCGCGGCTAACTATCAGGAATTTCTCGATGACATGCGCATCGCGCCGCCACCGAAGGATCAGCATGCCGGGCTGTGGCGCTATCTCAATGAGATCGCCGTGCTTGGCAAACGTGAAAACATCCCTCCAAATCTGGCTGGTGAATGGATGCGCTCGATCCTGACCGGCGCAAACTATCCGCTGACGCTTCTGTCCTCAACGCTGATGCGGCTGCGCAGCGACAAGAATGTCAACGCCTTCCGCGCCGCCATTCTAAAAGCGGTTCTTGTCCGAAATTTCAAAATGAAAAAGGAGGCTCTCGTGGCGCTCGACCCGGAAAATCGAAACAAGGGCTATTTGCTAGGCCGGCTATTCGCTGTTTACGAACAGGTGCAATCCGCGGCCCTCGGCCGCAATGTGAACGCGACGGTAAAGGACAAGTTCTACGGGGCTGCGTCCGCTCAACCGCGCAAGGTTTTCGCATTGCTTGACAGCGGATCAGCGCACCATCTGTCAAAAATTGGCAAACAGAAACCAGGATACAAGATCACATTGGAAAAGCTTGTCGCGGGCATCATGGAGATCATGTCCCCCGGTGACGATCCCTTTCCGGCGTCGCTGTCCGCCGAACAGCAGGCGCTGTTCGCGCTCGGCTACTACCATCAACGCAGTGAATTTTTTAAGTCCAGGAACAATGACCCCGCCATCGCAGAGGAAACAAACCCATGACCGCTCTCATCAACCGCTATGACTTCGTGCTTTTGTTTGATGTTTCCAACGGCAATCCCAACGGCGATCCGGATGCGGGCAATTTGCCGCGCCTTGATCCGGAAACCAACGAGGGGCTTGTCACCGATGTATGTATGAAACGAAAAATCCGTAACTATCTGGAATTGGCGAAAGGCGGGGAGCCAGGCTTCGCCATCTATGTGCAGGAAGGTTCAATTCTCAATGAAAAGCACCGCGAAGCCTATAAAGCGATCCGCCCGGATAACGCCAGGGTTGCCAAAGAAAGCAAGCTGAACCCGCAGAATGACGAAGAGTCCGTCAAATTGCGGATGTTCATGTGCGGCAATTTCTTTGACGTGCGCAGCTTTGGCGCGGTGATGAGCACCGGAATCAATTGCGGCCAGGTGCGTGGTCCGGTGCAATTCTCCTTTGCCCGCTCGATTGAGCCGATTGTGCCTTTGGAAATTTCCATTACCCGTATGGCTGCGACAAACGAAAAGGAGAAGGCGGCCAGGCAGGCGGGTGATGACAGCGACGAACGCACCGAAAACCGCACCATGGGCCGCAAGCATATCGTGCCCTATGGTCTCTACCGCGCGCATGGTTTCATTTCCGCAAAACTTGCTGAACGCACAGGCTTTTCCGAAAGTGATCTTGAAGTTCTTTTTGACGCCATCACGAATATGTTTGAGCACGACCGGTCCGCAGCGCGCGGCGAAATGGCGGTTCGCGGGCTGAAGGTCTTCAAGCATGCTTCGGCTCTTGGCAATGCCGCCGCACATACGCTGTTTGACCGGGTGAAAGTGGGCCGCAATGCCGACGGTGAGTTGCGCGAAGCAGGGGATGCCCGTCTTGACAATCTGCCCCCTGCCCGCAAGTTCACTGATTACCGTGTTGAAATCGACAGAACCAATTGGCCCGAGGGTGTTGAGCTGATGGAACTCGTGTAAGCGCACGGCATGCCTGGGGTTCCGGCCGGGCCGGATTCAGGATCGCCCGATGAACACGATGGTGACCCCATCCCGCTCTCGGCGCTTCAGCATGCAGTGTACTGCCTGCGCCAGGCGTCGCTCATTCATCTCGAACGGTTGTGGGCCGAGAACCGTTTCACGGCCCAAGGGCATGTGCTGCATATCGCGGCGGACAAGGCCGGATCGCGCAAGGCGCGCGGGGTTCGCCGGGTCACGGCCCTTTCGCTGGCGTCGCGCAGACTTGGGATCGCAGGTGTTGCCGACCTTGTGGAATTCCATGCTGGGGAAGATGGCGAAACGCCCTATCCGGTGGAGTATAAGCGCGGCAAGGCCAAACTGCACCGCGCAGACGAGGTGCAACTGTGCGCGCAGGCGCTCTGCCTTGAAGAGATGACCGGACACCCTGTTCCCGAAGGCGCGCTCTATTACGCGGAAACAAAGCGCCGGACTATGGTGCCGTTTGATACGGCATTACGCCAGCTTACCGAAGATACAGTCCTGCAATTGCGCGCAGTTTTCACCAGCCTGAAAACACCCCCGGCGGTCTACCGGGCGGATCGCTGCCGCGCCTGTTCTCTTCTTGAACTCTGCCGTCCAAAGAGCTTGAGCAAGCCCGTGAAGCAATGGCGCGATCAGATGGTGGCGTCGCAGGTGGCGCAAAGCGATGAACCGCCATGAAAAAACTTTTGAATACCGTTTATGTTACCACCAGAGGCGCCAGCCTGCGCAAGGACGGTGAAAATCTGGTGGTTGAGGCAGACGGGGTGGAGCGCGGACGTGTTCCTCTTCACATGCTGGCCTCCGTGGTGCTTTTCGGGGGAATCTATGTATCGCCAGCACTGATGCAAGCCTGTGCCGCGGCTGGCATAACATTTGTGCTGCTGGATCGCATCGGGCGGTTTCAGGCGCGGATTGAAGGCCCCGTGACCGGCAATGTGTTGCTGCGGCGCGCGCAGTACCGCGCCTCCGATCTGCCCGACGAAATTGTCCGCAGCATAGTATTGGGCAAGGTATCGAACCAGCGCGCGGTGCTTATGCGCAGCCTGCGCGACTATGGCGCGGAAATGAGCGATACGGCGCGCACAGGCTTAACGGCGGCAACGCAACGCATGGCCCATATTCTCCGGCGTGTGAGCCGTGGCGCCGATTCGCTTGATATCCTTCGCGGTGCGGAAGGCGAAGCGGCCGCGCTTTATTTTGGTGTTTTCAACCATCTGATCCGCTCACCCGATGCGGAGTTTCGCTTCATCGGCCGATCCCGGCGTCCACCGTTGGACCCCACCAACGCGCTTCTTTCGTTTCTCTACACACTGCTGACACACGATTGCCGGAGCGCTGCGGAAAGTGTGGGGCTTGATCCGGCAGTGGGCTTTCTTCACCGGGACCGCCCCGGCCGGCCCGGCCTGGCGCTGGACCTCATGGAAGAACTTCGCCCGGTGCTGGCGGATCGCCTTGTGCTCTCGCTTATCAATCGGCGTCAGCTTCGCGCCAGGGACTTTGAAACCCAGGACAGCGGGGCTGTTTTTCTGACGGATGAGGCTCGCAAGACGGTCCTGACCGCCTGGCAGGAACGCAAAAAGCAGGAACGGCGGCATCCGTTTCTGGAAGAAACAGCCCCCTTGGGACTGGTTCCCTACCTGCAGGCACAATTGCTGGCCCGGCATTTGCGCGGCGATCTTGATGCCTATCCGCCCTGGTTTTGGAAGTGAGGCCGCGACAATGCTGATTCTGGTCACCTATGATGTCAGCGTAACGGTGGGCAATGGCACCAAGCGGTTACGCAATGTGGCCAAGGCCTGCCGCGATTTCGGCCAGAGGGTGCAATATTCCGTGTTTGAAATTGAGGTGGACCCCGCGCAATGGACCCTGTTGAAGGCGCGCCTCGAAGCCATTATCGATAAGAACCAGGATAGCCTGCGCTATTATTATCTTGGCGCCAATTGGCGGCGGCGGATAGAACATGTAGGCGCCAAGCCCGCTACGGATTTAAACGCGCCACTGATCCTATAGGCTGCCCCGGCGCCATAGTGGCGCGAACCCAAAGCGTGACAATTTTCACCGGATGCTTCGCACTATTACTAACGCTTTGTAATAGCATATGAAATCTCATCAGCATGGCTCCAACACTGTTTGTATCACAACCCTGCTTTCATGTTCGCGCAGGCAGTTGACTTTCCATATGGGATTCAAGAGGTTAGAGAGTGTACGTCGCCCCCCGCGCGGGGGCGTGGAT
>JAUSQH010000541.1 GCA_030652895.1 Alphaproteobacteria bacterium | reverse complement strand
GCCTTCGAAATTGCGGTTTGAGGTGGAGGCGCAACGCTCTCCCGGTTCCAGCTTGTCGGCGTTCATCGCCAGGCACATGGAACACCCCGGCTCGCGCCACTCAAACCCCGCCTCGATGAATATTTTGTCCAGGCCTTCATGTTCGGCCTGTTCTTTCACCAGACCGGACCCCGGCACCACCATTGCGCCCACATGGGACGCAACCTTGCGCCCCTTGGCGACTTTGGCGGCGGCGCGCAAATCCTCGATGCGGCCGTTGGTGCACGATCCAATAAATACGCGGTCGATTTTCACTTCCTGCAACGGGGTTCCCGCCGTCAGCCCCATATAATCCAGCGCGCGCAGCATGGATGCGCGCCGCGCAGCGTCCGGCTCGGCCGCGGGGTCGGGCACCTTACCCGTGATGGGCAGCACGTCTTCGGGGCTGGTGCCCCAGGTTACCTGCGGCACGATGTCGGCGGCGTTCAGCGTTACCTCACGGTCGAACTTCGCACCTGCGTCGCTGACCAGTGTGCGCCAGTATTTGACCGCCAATTCCCACTGCCCGCCCTTTGGCGCGCGGGGCTTGCCCATCACATAAGCGAAAGTGGTTTCATCGGGCGCGATCAGGCCGGCGCGTGCGCCCCCCTCGATGGTCATGTTGCAGACCGTCATACGGCCTTCCATGCTCAGTGCACGGATGGCCTCGCCTGCAAATTCGATGACATGGCCGGTGCCGCCCGCCGTGCCGATCTTTCCAATGATCGCCAGCACAATATCCTTCGCGGTGCAGCCTGCGGATAATTTTCCGTCCACCGTGACGCGCATATTTTTTGCCGGAGCCTGGATCAGGGTTTGCGTCGCCAGCACATGTTCGACTTCCGATGTGCCGATGCCGAATGCCAGCGCTCCGAATGCGCCGTGGGTCGCGGTATGGCTGTCGCCGCACACAATCGTCATGCCCGGCTGGGTCAGGCCCTGTTCCGGGCCGACAATATGCACAATGCCCTGGCGGATGTCGGACATGGGCAGATATTCGACACCGAACGCGGCGCAGTTTTCTTCCAGCGTCTCGACCTGAATGCGCGACTCTTCGTCCTCGATGCCCTTGGCACGATCCGTGGTCGGCACATTATGATCGGCAACCGCAAGGGTCGCCTCCGGGCGGCGCACTTTGCGCCCCGTCATGCGCAGGCCTTCAAAGGCCTGCGGGCTGGTCACTTCATGCACCAGATGCCGGTCAATATAGATCAGACAGGTTCCGTCCGCCTGCTGACTAACCAGATGGGCCTGCCAGATCTTATCGTACAGCGTGCTTGGGCCAGCCATCGCACTTTCTCCCGCTTCAGCTAACTGCGAACGACTTTCTTTTCCTGGATGCGCGCCGATTTACCGGTGCGGCCGCGCAGATAGTATAACTTTGCCCGGCGCACCTGGCCGCGGCGCTGTACAACGATCTGATCCACCAGCGGGCTGTAGAGCGAAAACACGCGCTCCACGCCTTCGCCATAGGAAATCTTGCGCACAGTGAAGTTTGCATTCAGCGTCATGCCGCCGGAACGCGCAATACACACGCCTTCAAACGGCTGCAGGCGCTCGCGCGTACCTTCCACCACCCGCACCATAACCTTTAGCGTATCGCCCGGCGCGAAATCTGGGATTGTCTTGCCCTCTGTGCGTTTGGCAATCTGCTCTTGTTCAAGTTCTTGAAGTAAGTTCATCACTCATTCTCCTTCGTTCCCGCACTATAGCGCCGCCATAAATCCGGACGGCGCCGTTGCGTAATTTCCTGCGACCTGGCCTTGCGCCAGGCACGAATTTCCTCATGGTTGCCGGACAAAAGCACCGGCGGTATCGCCATACCTTCCCATTCATTGGGCTTGGTATAGTGGGGATACTCTAACAATCCCCCCTCAAAGCTTTCTTCCTCCAGGGCGCCGGGATTTCCCGCGACACCCGGCAACAAACGCACCACCGCATCCATCAGAGCCAGCGCCGCCGGCTCCCCGCCAGACAGGACGAAATCGCCCAGACTGACTTCCTCTATGCCCCGCGACTGCAAAAGCCGCTCATCTACCCCTTCAAACCGCCCGCAGATCAGCACCACACCCGGGCTCATTCGCAGGGCCTGCACCCGCTTCTGGTGCAGGGGCGCGCCGCGTGGGGTCAGATAGATCAATGGCCGCTGGTCTTTGTCGCGCCCGCGAACATCATCTATCGCCGCCGCCAGCACATCCGGGCGCAATACCATGCCCGGGCCGCCCCCAGCGGGAGAAGCGTCCACGGAGCGGTGTTTATCGCGCGCAAATGAACGAAAGTCCACTGTTTCCAACCGCCAAATGCCTGTTTCCAGCGCTTTTCCAGCCAGACTGAAGCCCAATGGCCCGGGAAACATGTCCGGAAACAATGTCAGGACCGTGGCAACCCACGTATTTGCGGCCGTGACGGCATTGGACACCTTGTTTACTCCTCATCCTCCTTAACTACTTCTTGCGGCAGAAGCACTGTCACATACCCTTCAGCCACATTCACTTGCGTCACCACATCGCGTTCAAACGGCAGCATCAGGGTTTGCGGCTTCGCCCCCGCACCCGATGCCGCAAGCCCTATCTCGATCAAATCCCCGGCGCCAAAATTATGCACCGCAATGACTTTGCCTTCCTCTTGCGGCCCGTCTATCCATCGCACCGCAAGTCCGATCAGGTCCGCCAGATAATACTCATCCTCCTCCGCCGGCAATTCCGGCAGCGCCGAGCGCGGGACGTACAGCCTGCACCCCTTTAGCGCCTGCGCGGCATCACGGTCGCTTATCCCGGACAGGGACGCCGCCACGCCTTCTTTCACGTGCCGGCTCACCTTTATCCTAAAGCGCTGCGCGCCATCTTCTGTCTCAACCGGCCCGAACGACGCCACATCTTCGGGCCGCGCGGTGAAACATTTGATTCGCACTTCGCCGCGCACCCCATGCGCACCGAGAACGGCGCCAACACAAATGCGTTTATCCGGCGGCGCCAACCACTTTTATCCTTCGGCTGGCGCTGCTTCTTCTGCAGGGGCCGGTTCAGGGGCAGGTGCTGCAGCAGCGGCTGCAGCGGCCTCAGCGGCTTTGCTTGCGGCTTCGGCCTTCTGCGCCACGCGTTCCACGGCTTTGGCTTTTGGCTTGGCTTTTATCGGATTGTTGCTGCGTTCCGGCTTGGTCATCAGCCCCGCATCGCCCAGCATACGCGCAACCCGGTCGGTGGGTTGTGCGCCAACACTCAGCCAATGCTGAATGCGTTCGCCATCCAGTTTTAAACGTTGAGCATGGTCCTTGGGCAGCAGCGGATTGAGAAAGCCCAGCTTCTCGATAAAACGGCCGTCGCGCGGCGCGCGCACGTCCGCCAGCACGACACGATAAAATGGGCGTTTCTTGGTGCCGAAGCGGGCAAGGCGAATTTTAAGAGACATCGTGATTCCTTAGTTGTGGTTCAATAATTGTCTTGCGCAATGTCGCGCGCGTTAGCGTTTCAATCCCGGAAATCCGGGGGGCAATTGCGGCAAACCGCCGTCCTTTAATCCGCCGCCCAGTCCGGTCAGGCCCGGCGGCAATGCGGGCATTCCACCGCCCCCCATTCCGCCAAGTCCACCCATCAGGCCTTTCATGCCCTTCTTGCCGACTTTCTTCATCATGTCGGCCATCTGGCGATGGGTTTTCAGAAGCTTGTTCACTTCAGGAACCGAGGTGCCCGACCCTTCAGCAATGCGCCGCTTGCGCGAACCGTTGAGGACTTTGGGCTTGCGGCGTTCCAGCCTGGTCATGGAATGCACGATGGCTTCCTGACGTTTGATCAGTTTATCGTCGAGACCGGCGGCGGCGATCTGGTTTTTCATCTTGCCGACGCCCGGCAACATACCCAACAGGCCCTGCATGCCGCCCATCTTGCGCATCTGCGCCAACTGTTCCGCCAGATCGTCGAGATCAAACTCGCCCTTCTCCATTTTTTTGGCGAGCTTTTCAGCCTTTTCCACCTCGAATGATTCAGCGGCCCTCTCAACCAGGCTGACCACGTCACCCTGCCCCAGAATGCGTCCGGCAATGCGTTCCGGATGAAAATCCTCCAGCGCGTCGAGTTTTTCGCCCGTGCCGATGGCCTTGATCGCACAGCCGGTAACCGCGCGCATCGACAGCGCCGCACCGCCGCGCCCATCGCCATCGACGCGGGTCAGGATGATGCCTGTCAGTGGCGTGCGCGCATTGAAGCTGGTGGCGACATTGACCGCATCCTGCCCGGTCAGACTATCCGCGACCAGCAGGGTTTCATGGGGATTGACGGCGGTACGCACCGCAGCCACTTCCGCCATCAGCGCTTCGTCCACATGGGTGCGCCCGGCCGTGTCCAGCATCACCACGTCAAAGCCGCCCAGACGGCCTGCTTCCATGGCCCGTTTGGCAATATCCACCGGCATCTGTCCGGCAATAATCGGGAGGGTGGCGACCTTCGCCTGTTCCCCCAGCACCTTTAACTGCTGCTGTGCGGCGGGGCGCGCCACGTCCAGCGACGCCATCAATACTTTCTTGCGGTCACGGTTCTGAAAGCGCAGCGCCAGTTTCGCGGTAGTCGTCGTTTTGCCCGACCCCTGCAAGCCAACCATCAGTACCGGCACCGGCGATGGGGCGTTCAGATCAATACCCTGGGAGCTTGACCCCAGCATTTCCACCAGATTGTCATGCACAATCTTGATGACCATCTGGCCCGGCGTGATCGACTTGACCACTTCCTGCCCGATGGCGCGTTCGCGCACCTTGGCAATGAAATCGCGCACGACAGGCAGCGCCACGTCGGCTTCCAGCAGTGCACGGCGCACTTCGCGCATGGCTTCATCGACATCCGTTTCGCTCAGCGACGCCTGCTTGCGCAGCTTATCGAAGATGCCGCCAAGGCGGTCCGAAAGTGTTTCAAACATCGTGGGTTAGCCCATACTGCAAAGCAAAAAACACCAGTGGGCGAAACCTCGCTGACTGGTGGGACGGCGTTTTCGATCACTATTGTGATGGAACGGCTGGGAAAGTAGGCGTGGTTTGGGATAGAGTCAAGCAATTGTAAAATCCCGCAGCCCCGTCCCAGCAAAGGAACCCCCCTTATGTCCCATCCCAGTCTGGCCGCATTGTCCGGCGCCGCCGCTGGTTTACTGATCGCCAACAAGCAAACTGTTTCGGTGGCGGAATCATCGTGCGGCGGGTTGATTTCGGCGGCGCTGGTGGCGGTTCCCGGCGCATCGGCTTTCTATATAGGCGGGGGCGTCATCTATACGGCCAAGGGCGGCAAGACGTTGTTGCCGGAACGTCCAAAGGGCATGCAGTCCGCCACCCAGGCGTTCGCCCTGTTCGAGGCTCGCGCCATCCGCGAAAAGATGGGCGCCACCTGGGGCATTGGCGAAACCGGGGCCAGCGGCCCCAGCGGCAATCCCTATGGCAACCCCCCCGGCCATGCCTGTATTGCGGTCAGCGGGCCGATCGAGCGGGTGATCACGCTGGCAACGGGAAATGCAGACCGCGAAGCCAATATGTGGGCCTTCGCAAAGGCCGCCCTGGATCTGCTTGCGGATCTGGCGGCGCAGTAGACCTCACACCAGGATAAAACGGCTCCCCTAATTGGAGTTGTCCTTAATTAGTGGAGAGACTTTCTACCCTGCCCTTGCCATGATGCTGGCCCAGTCATCAGCCCCGCGCCGCGCCTCGAAATTCGTAATTTCAGAAACGCCGTTACGCCGGACTCAAACGCAAAACTGGTGGGGTCCGCGCTTCCATATCCTAGCCATGCCCGGTAATGGGGCGGAGCATCACATTTTGTCACAAAAAATGCGGTATGAACCGGAGCGTCAGAATAAGCTGTTGATTTTACTGGAGCGGGTGAAGGGAATCGAACCCTCGTCGTAAGCTTGGGAAGCTTCTGCT
>JAUSQH010000539.1 GCA_030652895.1 Alphaproteobacteria bacterium | reverse complement strand
CCTCGCAATAGGCGAACAGCAATTTCGCGCCATGCTTGATCAGCCCGCCATATTCCTGTGACGTTCCCGGCAAAAACCCAGGCACATCGACGAAGGTTATGATTGGAATGCTGAAACAATCGCAGAACCGCACAAACCGCGCCGCCTTGCGGCTGGCGTCAGAATCCAGGCACCCGGCCAGCACCATCGGCTGATTGGCGACAACGCCCACCGGCTGTCCATCTATGCGCGCAAAACCGGTGATGATGTTCTTGGCGAAACTTTCCTGTATTTCAAAAAAGTCGCCCTCATCCGCAATTTTGAGGATCAGTTCTTTCATGTCATAGGGCTTATTGGCATTGTCCGGCACCAGCGTGTCGAGCGACATTTCCAGCCGGTCCGGCGCATCCCATGTGGATCGTACCGGCGCCTTTTCACGGTTATTGGCGGGCAGGAAGCTCATCAAACGACGGATTTGCTCCAGGGTTTCGACATCATTGTCATAGGCGCCGTCGGCAATGGACGATTTTGTGGTGTGGACGCTGGCTCCGCCCAACTGTTCGGCGCTGACTTCTTCCTGAGTGACAGTTTTCACCACATCGGGGCCCGTGACAAACATATAGGACGTATCACGCACCATGAAGATGAAGTCGGTCATGGCGGGCGAATACACATCGCCGCCAGCGCAAGGCCCCATAATCACTGAAATCTGCGGGATAACCCCCGACGCCATCACATTGCGCTGAAAAATTTCCGCATAGCCACCCAGGCTGTCGACGCCTTCCTGAATGCGCGCCCCACCGGCGTCCATCAGGCCAATAATCGGCGCGCCATTGCGCAGGGCCATGTCCTGTATCTTGCAGACCTTTTGGGCATGGGCCTGGGACAGCGAGCCGCCAAACACCGTAAAATCCTTGGCGAACACATAGACGATGCGGCCATCAATAGTGCCCCAGCCGGTTACCACCCCGTCGCCCGGAAAGCGCTGTTCGGCCATGCCAAAATCGGCACAGCGATGCTCGACAAACATGTCAAACTCTTCGAACGAACCCGCATCCAGCAGCAGTTCCAGCCTCTCACGGGCCGTCAGCTTGCCCTTGGTGTGCTGGGCGTCAATGCGGCGCTGCCCGCCGCCCTGCCTTGCGACAACGCGCTTTACGTCCAACTGGCCAATCGTATCCATTAAACCCCCGGCTTAAATGCTGCTCTTGTGGCGCTTGGCATAGCATCAATTAGTGTCAGATTCCAGCACTTGAAGCATATGGCCGGCCTGGGTGAACGCGGTGAAGGCGCCAGCACGGTTTGCGGCGGCCTGGGCGTCTTCACCCCATTTTTCCCGTTGCCAGTCCTCGTCGACATTCACCACCTGCCAGGCGCTGTCAATGTCCAGATGTCCTTCCGCCACCGCCAACCCCACGATCAGCGAGCCGCATATGCCAACAGCCGCGCGCAGGGCGCAGAGTTGAAACGGGTCTGCGGCCGCAATCCGGGCCTGTAACGCTGCCAAAACAGCGCTATCCTGCTCTATCGCGACGATACCACTGGTAACCCGCAGGCGCACCCCGTAGCGGGCCTCCGCCCAATCCAGAAGCGGATCCCAGGCCTCCACCTGACGCGCCGCCAGCGCCGCCGGCCCATCAGCGCGGTAACACAACAGATCGGTGGCGCCATAGGCCAGCAACGCATCTGCAAGTTTGATCCTGTCGTCAGCACCTCGATCAATGGCGCTGTTCACCAGCTGATTGATGCCCATGCTTGAAAATTCCACATGCGGCAGCTGGTTTTCCCATTCCGCCGCCATCGCTTCCGCCAGAGCCTTGTTGCGCACCAGGACTGTTTCACCGCCCGGAGAACGTATCGGCTTACCGTCCAGCGTAATGTGATAGCCCCCATCCGTTTTTGCTGTCGCGGCAGTTTCATAGAAACGCTTCATCCTGGGGGACGCCATATCATCGTTTCCTTTTTATCCGCGCCCGCGATAGTTGGGCACATCCTGCGGTGGCAACCATAGATTTTTTGGCACAGGGCCCGTCTGCCAGAACACGTCAATCGGCATCCCGCCGCGCGGATACCAGTAACCGCCAATACGCAGCCATTTGGGCGCGATCACCATCTTCAACCGCTTGGCAATGGCAAGCGTGCATTCTTCGTGAAAGGCGCCGTGATTGCGGAAGGATTGTAAAAACAGCTTCAGCGATTTGGATTCAACAATCCATTTGCCCGGAACATAGTCGATCATCAGATGCGCATAATCGGGCTGCCCGGTCATCGGGCATAGTGACGTAAATTCCGGACAGGTGAAACGTATGACATAATCCGTGTCGGGATGCGGATTGGACACTTTTTCGAGCGCAGCCTGATCCGGCGATTTTGGTATCGCTACTTTCTTTCCAAGTTGCGTAAGAGACATTTTTTTTGGCATGTTCGATTCCGTCAGTGGCTGAGTATCTGACTTAAAAATTCCTGGGTGCGCGGGTGCTGCGGATTATTGAAAAATTCTTCCGGCGCATTCTCTTCGACGATCTGCCCCTCATCCATAAAAATCACGCGGTCAGCAACGGTGCGGGCAAAGCCCATTTCGTGGGT
>JAUSQH010000537.1 GCA_030652895.1 Alphaproteobacteria bacterium | reverse complement strand
GTTCATGTCGCGCGTGGGCGATAAGGAGCCCAGCTAGATCGTGCCGCCCTTGAGGGCCTGTGAAATGATGGTCGGGATCACCGCGCGTGCCGACTGCCGCGGGCCGAAGGTGTTGAACGGCCGGATGATGGCCACCGGAAGCTCGAATGATCTCCAGTAGCTCTCGGCAAGCATGTCCGCCCCGATCTTGCTGGCCGAGTAGGGAGACTGGCCCTGCAGCGGATGCTTCTCGTCGATGGGCACATACTGCGCCGTGCCATAGCACTCGCTTGTGGATGTGTGGACGACGCGCTCGACACCCTCATCGCGAGCAGCCTGCAACACGTTGATGGCGCCCTGCACATTAGTCTGTACGTAGCTCTGTGGCGCCACGTAGGAGTAGGGAATGGCAATCAGCGATGACAGGTGGTAGACCAGTTGCACCCGCTTGGTTGCGTGGCGCACCAGAAACGGATCGGCAATGTCGCCAGTGACGACCTCGATCTCGCGCTTGACTGCAGGATCGATCAGTTCGAGGTTGCCCCAGTCGTTGCGCGAGTTGTAATGCACTAGCGCGCGGACCTTGTGGCCGTCGCGCACCAGGCGCTCGACCAGATGACTACCAATGAATCCACCTGCGCCGGTGACGAGAACTCTCTTAGTGGTTTCTGTCATTGTTTGCTCCTTTGGAACCGGTTAGCGCCAGTTCCATGGTTGACCATCCGCGCTCGTCAGTGGTCGCGCCGGTGATCCTGCGACGACAACTCCTGGAGCAACGTCCCGCGTCACAACCGCACCGGCGGCGACGATCGAGCCCGGACCCAAGTTCACACCTGGAAGCAACATGGCCCCAGCGCCAATATATACGTCGTCACCAATCGTCACCTTCGCATCGACTCTCGGCAAGCCGCACCTGCTATCGCCAATATCAGTATGCGTCAAAATCGTCGTTCGCATTGATATCGTAACTCGATCTCCGATATCAATGGAATTTGCAAGATCTAGAAATACCTGGCGGCCAATATGGCAGTTCTCACCGTTGCGCAAATTTCTAAAATCAAGATCAGCG
>JAUSQH010000524.1 GCA_030652895.1 Alphaproteobacteria bacterium | reverse complement strand
TGACCATGCCGGGCCTGCCCAAGGTGCCGGCCGCCGAGAGCATCGACCTCGACGCCGACGGCCAGGTCGTGGGCTTGTTCTGAAGCCGACCGAGGCGTCCGCGCCAGCGGCGCGGCGCGGAATCAGGCGATGGCCGGCTGGCGCACCTTGCGCGGCGCCGCAGCGGCGGGCTTGGCGACCGCTGCCGCGTCGGTGCGGCGATAGACGCCGCAGCCCAGGAACATCTTGCTGTCCAGGGCGGCGATGTACGAGGTCTTGGGCGTCACGGCGCCAGTGTCGGGGGTGACGATGTCGTAGTCGATCCAGCCGCTGCCGGCGTCGGCGGCGGCCCAGGCGTCACGCAGGAAGCGGTCGCCGTCGATGCCCGGCACTTCATGCACACGCTTGCCCTCCATCGCCGGCTTGGCGCCGTGGACGATGTAGCGGCCCTCGCGGTCGATGACGAAGATGTAGAGGTCGCGGTCGACGAAGCCGGCCGCCGTGCTGTGCAACTCGGCGCTGGCGGCTTGCAGGCCACCGCGGTGCACCAGGCCGAGCGCGCGGTCGACCAAGGCGCTGGCTTCGTCGGCGCTGCCTTGGCGCAAGCGCATCGAGGCCACGGTGGCAATCAAGGTCTGCGAGCGCGTCACCAGGTCGCGCGACACCGTCGTCGACTCGGCCACCATCTCGGCATTGCGATGGGTGATCTCGTCGATCGTGACCACGCTCTGCGTCACCTGTTCGAGGTCGCTGCTTTGCTGGGCGCTGGCGCTGGCGATCGAGCGCAGCGAGTCCGAGGCCGTGCGCACGCCGGTCACCAGCGAATCCAGGATCTGGCCGACATGCTGGATGCGGGTCACCGAGCTGCCGACTTGTTCGCTCGACTGCTGGATCAGGCCGCGAATCTCACGTGCGGCGGCGGCGCTGCGCTGTGCCAGTTGGCGCACTTCGGCGGCGACGACGGCGAAGCCGCGGCCTTGCTCGCCGGCGCGCGCGGCCTCGACCGCCGCGTTCAGGGCGAGGATGTTGGTCTGGAA
>JAUSQH010000523.1 GCA_030652895.1 Alphaproteobacteria bacterium | reverse complement strand
GGCGCGGCGCGCCAGAACCTCAACCGTCATATCGATGTGAAGATTTTCAAGCGCCCAGTTCATCACAGTGCGCAATCGCCCGCTCTCCGGGCTTGCCGCCATCAAATGCGTACTGAATTGCGACTGTCCGCCGCTGCGGATCATGAACAGCACTTTATCTTTGGCGATTTCCAGCGCGACACGCTGCCCACAATCTTCCGCCACCAGTGCCAGCGACAAATCCATTCCCGCAGTTACCCCGGCGGAACTGGAAAACTTTCCATCCCGCACATAAAGCGCATCCCGGTCCACCGTGACTTTGGGAAATTGCTTCGCCAGCAGATCACATCCTCTCCAATGCGAGGCCGCGCGCCGGCCATTCAGCAGCCCGGCCTGGGCGAGCAAAAAAGAACCACTGCAAACAGATGCGACGCGGCGCGCCTTTTTCGACACTCGCTGAATAAAACTAATCAGCACCTTGTCACACATGGCGTCGCGCACACCGTCACCACCGCTAACCAGCAGCGTGTCGATGGGGCCAGTCAACGCCATAAGATCGCAATCCGCCGCCAGCCGGATACCTGAGGTTGTCGCAAACAGACCGCCATCACGGGTTGCCAATGTCAGCCTGTAGGGCGCGACGTCTGAAACCCCATTTCGCGCCACGACGTCATTAGCGCCCTTGAAGATTTCCATCGGCCCGGTAATGTCCAGAACCTGCGCGCCCGGAAAACCGAGCATGACAACAAAACGGGTTCCGGAATGGAGGGGCTTGTTACGCATGGCCGCAATCTAAGCCTGCCATGTTGTGGCTGCAATGACAAAGACCCCACTATTTCCGCCAAACGAACTATTCTGCGCTGTCTAACCCGCAATGCTGCTGGATAAAATCTGCAATCGCCAAAACATCGTCCAGCGCAAATACCGGGCGGCCTTCTTCGGCCATTACGCCATCTGTTGCGATGGCCACAATATAGGGATCGGTATCAGTCAGTTTCTGGCCCGCTGATGCCTTCCGGCGCACCTCAAGTTTGGGATGCGCGGCGTCCTTGAAGCCTTCGATCAGGACCAGATCGACGCGCGACATGCGTTGCAGCAGGTCTGCAAGCGGGGGCTCACCGGCACCGCGCAACTCGTGCAGCAGCGCCCAGCGGCCATGTGAGGAGATGAGCACCTCCTGCGCGCCGGCCTCGCGATGCAGAAAGGAATCCTTGCCGGGTAGATCAAGATCAAAGGCGTGATGGGCGTGTTTGATGGTCGAAACGCGCAGCCCCCGCGCGCCGAATTCGCGCACAAGTGCGGCCACAAGCGTCGTTTTTCCGCTATTTTTCCAGCCAGCAATTCCAAATATCTGCATACTGCGTATAATCCGGCTACCGTGTTTTCGATCGCTGTCATTTCTGAATCCTGCAATCGCGTCAGAGGCACACTATATGGGTTACGGGTTTGATGGTAAAAATGAAAATAGTAAATAGTATCATTCGAAGAGTCTGGTCATTCTTACCGCGCGGGCCGCGGCGTTGGCTGTTTTTGAGGATCAGTGGTTTTGGCATGCGGCCTATGCCTGATCCCGGCTGTGCAAGCCCGCCGGTTACGGTCGCCGGTGTGTTTCGATCCGCCAGCGGGTTGGGTGAATCCGCAAGACTCAACCTTGCAGCCCTTAATGACGCGGGCATAGCGTGCGCCGCCGCCGATTTAAGTTACTCCCTGCTCGGCACTCAGGACCTTGATCCGCCGCCATATCCTGGCGCCTCCCCGGGTGCGGGCACGCTTATACTTCATGTCAGCGGACCATTTGTGGCGTATGCGCTGCGGACGCTGGGGCGGTCCATGACGGACGCCAAGCGCATTATCGGCGTATGGCATTGGGAACTTCCCAGACTTCCAGCAGATTGGCGCGCCGGTTGCGCGCTGGTGCACGAAGTATGGGCGCCGAGCCATTTTATTGCGGATGCCGTACGCCAGGATTTTCAGGGGCCGATTCACGTTATCCCTCACCCGGTGCGTTTGCCAGAAAATATCGATCCCACCCCATGGCGAACAATGGCGGGAAACGGTTTTTTGGCGGTTACACAATTCAATATGGCATCGGGGTTCGAACGGAAAAACCCATTGGCCGCGATTGCCGCTTTCCGGCGGGCCTTCGGCGTGGATAACACTGTGTGTTTGATCATCAAAATGCTGAACGCAGAAGCATGGCCGGAAGGCGAGCGCCGGTTACGCAACGCGATTGGCGGTGCCGGGAATATTCATGTTGTGACGCAGCTGATGACACGCAGTGAGGTGTTTTCTATGCTGGCTGCGGCGGATGCCGTTGTATCGCTGCATCGCGCCGAAGGGTTCGGGTTGCTGGCGGCGGAGGCCATGTTGCTGGGCAAACCGGTTATCGCAACCAACTGGTCGGCGACCACCGATTTCCTCACTGCGCAAAACAGTTGCCCGGTTCCCTACAGACTGGTTCCCGCGGCGGACCCGCAAGGTAATTATCATTATCCGGATCAACGCTGGGCGGAACCGGACATTGATGAAGCCGCGCGATGCCTGCGCATGCTGCGCGATGATCCAGAACTGCGTAAACGCCTGGGCAATCGGGCGAAAGGGGATTCAGTTCAGTTCGGCCTGCAGGCCTATCATGCGCATATGCGGCGCGCCCTTTCGCTTTAGCGCCCTTCCGCGCGCCAGGCCATACCCAGGGCGGCGCCGGCGAGCGCGAGCATCACCATTGGCGCAAGTAACGGGTATTGCTGTTCCGCCAGCACATGATAGCGGCCATTATCGCGCAATCCGATCCAGTTGCCGCCAGCCAGATCACGGCCTGGTTTTATGCGGCGTATTGCGGGTATGCCGTCGCGGCCAAGCCAGAATATTCCGCCGCCTGTCGCCTCGACAGTTGGGCGCACGATATCATCGGTTGACTTGAGATCACTATATTCCGCATCATCGGTCTGCCCAGCGGCAACCAGCGCTATGCGCTGCCCATCGCTCAAACGATAGATGCCTGGCTCGCGCGCTTCAATCACCGCCTGCCACCGTCCAGGTTGCGTTTGGTTTAAAGTTACAGGCAGAACGCGCCCATCGGGAAAACTGACTTGCACAAGTACCGGCGTGTCTGAAAGGCTGCGGTGGGTAATCGTGATCTGGCCGTTGGCGGCCTCAGCGCGTAAATCTTCTTCTTCCAGGCTGGGTTCTTTCATCAGCCAGTGGGCGACACGGCGTAACAACTCCGCCTGCGGACCGCCGCCTTCAAATCCGCGCGCCCATAACCATCCGTGATCAGATAGAATTTGCGCAACGCGGCCTTCACCGAAATTATCCACGATCAACAGAGGCTCCCCTCCCGGTGCTGCGATCAATGTATGACCGGATAGGCGCTCCGCCTCTATCACCCGGAACCAGCGTCCCCATTCCGGTATGGAATCTGGCGTTGCACTCTTGTTGGCGCCAGGCAGAGCCTCGGTAACCGGATGGCGCAGGCCTACTGTGGTCAATACTGGTTTGTACCCGCCGGTCAGAATGCGTCCCGTCGGCTGGCCGGGGAAAACTACGGCCAACGGCGTGCGGTACAGGCTGGCGGGCGCCAGAAAGTCAGGGCCGGACACATAAAGCAGCGCACCGCCGTTTTCGACATACTTGGAAATATTATTGAAATGCGTAAAACTTAAAACCCCATTTTGTTGATAACGGTCAAAAATAATCAGATCAAACTCGTGCAGTTTGAGTGTAAACAGCTCACGGGTTGGAAATGAGATCAGCGCCAGTTCATTTACTGGTGTGGCGTCCATTTTTTCAGGCGGGCGCAAAATCGTAAAATGCACCAGATCCACTGAGGGGTCCGCTTTGAGCAGGTTGCGCCATGTGCGCTCGCCGGGATTGGGTTCACCTGAAATCAGCAGGACACGCATCCGGTCCCGCACGCCGTTGATGGTCAAGGCAACGCGGTTATTGCGGGTGCTCAACTCGTCGGGCCGCTCCTCAATCTCCAACTCGACAATATTTGGCCCGGCATGATCGAGTTCGAATTGTTGAATGTGGTTTTTCCCATTGGCAATACGCACCTCTATCGGCGGGCCGCCATTGAGGCGCGCGGTTAATTGAGCGGTTTGCGCCCCCGCCGCCTCACCCTGATCTTCAAAGCGGATAGTCAGGGATACGGGTTCACCGACGATTGCGAATTTTGGCGCCTGCTCCAATACAAGCCGACGGTCCGAGCGCTTTGGATCACCGGTAAGCAACACATGCAACGGCGCCTGTGCCTGTGCCAGCGCGGGCGTGTCCTGCACATCGTGCACCTGGCCATCGGTCAGCATGATTATACCGGCAACACGATCCGGCGGCGTATCCAGCAGCAGATTTTGCGCCGCCTCGAATAACCGTGTGCCATCCACCGATCCATTATGCGTCGCGCTGCGCACTTCCAGATTAGGTATTGCCGCAAGGCGTGTGCGTAAAATTGCGTCGGCTTCACGCGCTTGCAACGCCCGGCCATCAAAATCCTGGCTAGGGCTTTGATCATTAATCAGCGCCACAACATCAGGTAATGGCTCACGGGTTTCGCGCGCAATAATGGGATTGGCCAGCGCCGCCACTAACAGCGCCGCGCCCAATGCGCGCCAGCCCGCACCGCGGGTGCGCAGGAACAACGCATATCCGCATAGCAGAAGCGCCGCCAACGCCAGCAATATTAGCAGGCCGCCCGGAATTGACGGGGCCAGTACAATGCTCATTGCCCCAACCGCTCCAACAGCACCGGGACATGCACCTGGTCGGCCTTGTAGTTACCGGTAAGGGAATACATCACCAGATTAACCCCGGTCCGGTAGGCGCGCTCGCGCTGGCGTTCGCCGCCGGGCTCAATCGGTAAAAGCGGCGCGCCACTTTCGTCTACCGCCCAGGCTGCAGCCCAATCATTGGCGCCGATCACGATTGCGGAAACCCCATCACCGCCTGTACTTTCCGGCCTTCCGTCGGCGCTCGCCGCCACCCATAATTCTCCACCAGCATATCGGCCCGGAAAATCGCGCAGCAGGTAATAGGATCTGGTCAGCACGTGATCTTCCGCCACCCGCGTCAATGGAGGAACATCAAGGGACTGCAGAATTTCGCGCAGCACCATCTGGCCGGGGCCTGGTTCTGCCTCCATCTCACGGCCCGCGTTGAAATCGGTCAGCTGGTCGCGGGTGTCGAATAAAATGGTGCCGCCATTTTTCATGTAGGCGTCAATGTGCGACAGCGCTTTTTCCGACAACATTTGTTGCTTGACCGTCATAGGCCAATAGATCAGCGGAAAAAACACCAGCTCGTCGTGTTCAGGGTCTACTCCCATTGGATCGGCGGCTTCAAATGCCGTGCGCTCACGCAGGATTCTTGACAAACCCATCAAACCCGCCGCGCTCATGGTGTCAACCGCCGCATCACCTGTGATTACATAGGCCAGCCGTGTTTCAAGGGCGGCCTGGGGTGCGGGTTCATTTACGGAGCGGGCATTCTGCGCCAGTGTGTTGTCCGGAAATGCAGCCATGATAAAGGCGATAAACAGCGGAACCGCCCGGCCAGATATATACCGGCGTCCGGCCCAGGCCGGTAACCGGCCAACCAGAGCCAGCGCAATGACGCCATCCACAAGCCACAGAATCAGGGCGGCACTTAGCAGCCAGGGGCCTGCCTCGGTTTCCGGATGCCGCCCATAGTCACGCATTTGCGTCACCGGCAGTGCCGCCAGCGGGCGCAGATGATCCGCGTTACGGTCCAAATTGACCGCCACGCGGAAATCGTTGGCGCCATAATATCCCGGGGGCAAGCGCGGGCCAACATCAGGCGCCGCATCGTTTGCAAAAAATGGACGAACATTATCCGATGGGCTGCGCAACTGACCCTGGCCATCCAGTAATACCAGCGCGCTCAATGGCGTTTGACGGCTGTTGCGTGCGTCCGTCTCCCCCCCTGCTGTACCCTGCGCCAGGGCGGTGATACGCTGCAACATGGCGACATAAAGCCCGGATGCCGGCAAGTTTGACCAGCGCATATTCGCCGTGACATGAAACAGAACGATCCAGCCATTGCCTTTGCGGCTGGCGGTAACCAGTGGTGTCCCGTCTTCCAGACTCGCCCAGGTTTTTGCACTCAGCGCTGCATCGGGTTGCGCCAGAATCTGGCGCGCCACGATTACATCGCTGGGCACAGCCAGGTTGAAAAACGGGCTTGTTTCGGGAAATGGGGACAGCCGCGCGGGCACATCCCAGGACAGCGCGCCACCTAACGCCCGCCCGCCCTGGCGCAGGGTGACAGGCATCAGGTCATCGCTCTGCTGAACCATGCGCGGACCGGCAAAGCGCACCAGCAGTCCACCTTTTTCCAGCCACTCTTCTACCAGCGCCTTGTCTGCACCCACAATTCGCCCAATATCTGCAAGCACCAGCATAGACAGCGGCGTCGCCAGCAGCGCGCCAATCGCTCCTTTACGAATGTCGGCAAACGGGCTCATCGCGCGTTCCAGGTAAAACAGATCATCAAGCAGCGGCTGCGCCGCATCACTGCCCGCGCCGGAAACAATGCCGACTGTGCGCCGTTTCCAGCGATCATCCAGCAACCATGTCGAAGCCGCAGAATGAACGCCCGCAACCCGTATCTGGGTAACTGCATTTCGCACTTCGGCGGGCAATGTAAGGCGGCTCACCGCGCTCGTGTCCCCGGCGGCGAATTGAGCAGATGCGCTGGCCACAATATTTGCGTCGTCACCCAGCGCATGCAACTCCGCAATCTGTGATGTTCCCGCATAAGGCCGCAACACACTTAGTTCGAACCCGTCCTCTGTGGCGCGTGGCTCCAGCAATGCAATCACGGCGCGCTCCGGCGGATCACGCAATAATGTAACCGGCCCAAACCGCCGTAGCGCCTCAGCTAACGCCTGTGCGCCCGCCTCATCGTTTTTGGCAGCCAGCCCGTCGCTCAGCCAGACGCTTGTAATGTGTTTGCGCTGCGCATCGCTGATCGTCACTGACGCCAGACGTTCCGCGGCAGCGGCGCGATCACTATGCCACGGCTTTGGCCGCAGGCTTGCCGCCGCCGCTCTTGCCGCGCCGGCGGATGTCACCCGTGGCAGGTCTGCGGTGGCGTCCGATTGTGCGGTCGTCAGCAGCAGAACCTCGCGGTTATTACGCTCTGCCTGCGCGATCCAGTCATCCATGACGGTGCGCCGTGCCTCCCATTGCGGTCCCGACGCCCAGCCATCGTCTATCACCAGTATCAGCACGCCTCCCGCCACCTCCTGCGCCGTCGGATTAAGCAGTGGGCGCGCCAACCCAACGATCACCAGCGCCGCCAGCAGCAGCCGCAGCGCCAATAGCCACCACGGCGTATATTTGGGACTATGCTCCGTTTCGCGCAGCCCCTGTAGCAGGCGGATAGCAGGAAACCATTCATGACGGGGAGAGGGCGGAATGGCGCGCAGAAGCCACCAGATAGCTGGCAATGCTGCTAATGCCGTCAGCAGCCAGGGATTCACAAAGGCTATGGGGCCAAGGTACAGCATCAGCGCCCCATACGGGCTGATCCCGACAAGAGTTGGTGCAGGGCAAGCAGCGCCAAATGCGGTGGCCGGTCGGTGCGATGATTGGCAAAGCTCCACCCGGCGCCACGGCATAGTGCGCGCAGCTCGTCCTGATGCTGCTGGATACGGCGATGATAGGCGCCGCGCAAACCTTCCACGCGCCCGACGGTCAGATTCCCTTCGCCCTGCATGCCTTCAAACCGGACCTTTCCAGCAAACGGCAGATCTTCTTCGGCTGGATCGAGCACTTGCAGTAAATGACCCTGCACCCCTTTTGCGGCGTAGCTCCGCACAAGCACGCCCGTTTCTTCCAGTGGTGCCAGAAAATCTCCTACCAGAACCAGTCTGGCAAAACGCGGCAGACCCAGCAATGGCGGCAGATCATTCTCTCCTGCGGGTGTAAGCACCATATTTTCCGCCAGTCGCGAAAACGCCGCACGCCCTGAAGACGGTGGCGCTCCTCCTGGCTGTAACAGGCCGATGCGTTCACCCCCGCGCATCAATAGGCTGGCCAGCGCGAGGCTTAAAACGAGCGCCCGCTGCTGCTTGCTTTGTGCCGCAAAAGCCGAGCAATAGTCCATGGACGGGGAACGGTCGCACCATAGCCACACACTCTGCGCACCCTGCCATTCGTTCTCGCGCACAAAATGGCTTTGCGACTTTGCCGACTGACGCCAGTCGATTTTATTCGCCGCATCTCCGGGGTTGTAATGACGGAATTGCCAGAAACTTTCCCCAATGCCAGACCGCCGGCGGCCATGTTCACCGTGGGACAGGGTATTTGCGATCTGTTCCGCCTGCAGCATCAGAGCCGGAAGCGCGGCAGACAATGCGTCCGCCCCCTGGCGCAGGGAAATTACCTGGCCCGCAGCGTCCAATCCCTGAGTTTTTGCCGCCATGGCTCTTACATCCCGGCAGTTACGCTAAATTTCCGGCTAATCTGTTGATTACGTCGGCAATGGTTACGCCGTCGGCGCGCGCGGTAAAATTCAACGCCATGCGATGCCGCAGGATCGGGCCCGCCAGCGCCACGACATCGTCGATCGAGGGACTATAGCGGCCATCCAGCAGGGCGCGGGCGCGAACCGCCAGCATAAGCGCCTGACTGGCGCGCGGTCCCGGTCCCCAAGCGACATGCTGACGAATTTCCGGCATCGCAGCATCGTCTGGACGCGCGGCGCGCACCAGGCGCAGGATGGCGTCTATCACCGTCTCGCCGACGGGCAAACGCCTGACCAGACGCTGGGCGGCGCCAAGCTCGCCATCATTCATAACCTGTTCGGCGACGCTTTCTTCAATACCGGTCGTCGCCAGCAACATGCGCCGCTCCGATGCTTCGTCGGGATAATCGACATCGATCTGCAGCAGGAAGCGGTCCAGCTGCGCCTCGGGCAACGGATAGGTGCCTTCCTGCTCCAGCGGATTTTGCGTCGCCAGAACATGAAACGGCAGCGGCAGGTCATAACGTTCCCCGGCCACGGTGACATGATGTTCCTGCATCGCCTGCAGCAGCGCCGACTGGGTGCGCGGGCTCGCCCGGTTGATTTCATCGGCCATCAGCAATTGACAGAATACCGGCCCGTGAATGAAGCGAAAGCCGCGTTTGCCGGTGGCGCTTTCTTCCAGCACTTCCGAACCCAGAATGTCGGCAGGCATCAGGTCAGGGGTAAACTGGATGCGGTTATTATTCAGGCCCAGCACGGTTCCCACGGCCGCCGCCAGCCGGGTTTTGGCAAGCCCCGGCACCCCCACCAGAAGTGCGTGACCGCCAGACAGGATGGTGATCAGGGTCTGATCGACCACCCCATTCTGCCCAATAATGACCCGGCCAATGCTCTCGCGGACCTTGGCGATTTTATCGCCAAGGTTGCTGATTTCCCGCTCAATTTCGGGGGTCACGGTGACGGAACGATCGCTGACATTTCGCATTTCAGGTATCATATCCTATATAAATGATAAGGCGCAGCAAAACATTAGGCCGTAGGCCGACAGTGGCGTTATCATGTCAGTCGTTACAGAAGGATAATTCAGGATAATGAGCCAAACCAGCCCCACCGATCTGTTTCGGGGGATTGAACAGCAAGTTTGGGCCCGCGCCAAACGGGGTCCCGCTCCCGTGGACAAGTGGAATCCGGATTTCTGCGGTGATATCGATATGCGGATCGCCCGCGACGGCGTCTGGTACTATATGGGTTCGCCGATTGGCAGGATGGCCATGGCGCAGATGTTCGCATCAGTGCTGCGCCGCGACACGGACAATAAATATTATCTCGTTACCCCGGTTGAAAAAATTGGCATTACGGTCGATGACGCCCCCTTTGTGGCAATCGAAATGAAAGTCGAGAACAAGGGGCGCGGACAGATTTTGTCGTTTCGCACCAATGTCGATGACTGGGTGACGGTGGATGCCGCCCATCCGCTGCGCGTTACGCTAAAACCCGAAACACAGGAGCCTTCGCCCTATGTACTTGTGCGCGGACGGCTGGAAGCGCTAATCAACCGGGCAGTGTTTTATGATCTGGTTGAACTCTGTGTCGATGAACCTGTCAACGGCACGGATATGTTCGGGGTCTGGAGCAGCAATATTTTCTATCCCTTTATGCCGTCAGACCAGGTGGGCCGGGCTTCATGCGTGAAATGATACGCGATCGATTGCGCGATACCCTGGCGGACACTCTAGTGCATCCCGAGATAATCCCACCGGCGGACGGCCGGCATGTTTTGTCCGGGGTCACGAATTTTCGCGCTGCGGCTGTGCTGGTGCCGATCATCGATCATCCCGGTGAGATGACCGTGTTACTGACGCGGCGTCCCGATCATATGAACAGGCATGCGGGACAGGTGGCGTTTCCAGGCGGACGCGTCGATCCAACCGATGTGCACCCCGTTGCCGCGGCGCTGCGCGAGGCCGAGGAAGAGGTTGGACTTGCGGCACATCATGTTGAAATTGTCGGGCGGCTGGACGATTACCATACCGGCACCGGATTTCAGATCACGCCAATTGTTGGACTGGTCACCCCGGGCTTTGCGTTGAAAGCGTGTGATCGGGAGGTCGCCGAAATTTTTGAGGTGCCGTTTTCCTTTCTGATGAACCCGGAAAATCATCAGCGCAAGGAAACAGAATTCAAGGGACGCACCGCGCAATATTATGCGATGCCGTACAAGGAATATAATATCTGGGGCGCAACCGCGGGCATGCTGGTGAACCTGTTCAACCGGCTGTATAGATAATGTTGCGCGTTGTACTGATCAATATTGCTTTGTTTATGCTGCCGGTTGCGGTATTTGCGGCGTATTTCTATATCAGTGAACGCAACAAGAATGCGGTCGAGATAGAGTGGAAGAATATGCCGCTCAGTCTATTGCTGCAGATCGGGCTGGGACTGATCGTCGTCGGCATGCTGGTCACGGCCTATATCGGCGGTGATGATGCAGGCGGGACCTATCTCCCCGCGCGTATGGAAAATGGCAAAGTGATTCCCGGTGAGGTGATGTAATGGATGAAGGCAAGCTGCCGATGATCGGCTGGATTGCTGAACCTGACGTGGTCAAAGTGATGCAGGCATTGCTGGCCGGGGCGGGTGTTGAGGCGCGCTATGTCGGCGGTGCGGTGCGTGACACGGTGCGGGGCGCAAAACAATATGGCGTACGGGTGGATGTCGATATTGCAACCAACGCTACGCCGGAAAAAGTTATCGAATTGCTGAGTGTTGCGGGCTTGAAATCTGTTCCCACCGGCCTTGAGCATGGCACGGTGACGGCCGTTTCCAACCACCGTCCGGTCGAAATCACCACCTTACGCCGCGACGTCGCCACCGACGGACGGCGTGCCGAAGTGGCCTATACCTCAGACTGGGCCGCGGACGCGGCGCGCCGAGACTTCACCATGAACGCCATTTACGCGGACGTGGACGGGACACTGTTTGATCCGCTGGGGGGTGTCGCGGACGCCAAAACCGGGCTGGTGCGCTTCGTCGGAGATCCGGACGCCCGCATTCAGGAAGATTATTTGCGCATTTTGCGGTTTTTTCGCTTCCACGCCTGGTGCGGAAAAGGCGAGATAGACCGCGATGGGTTGCAGGCCAGTGCGCGCCATATTGCCGGATTGGCGCAATTGTCGCCCGAGCGCATCGCAAAGGAATTACTAAAGCTGATTTCCGCCGGTAATCCCATGCCGGCAGTGCGTCAAATGGCGGCAACCGGGGTGCTAAGCGCGGTTCTTCCGGAAGCCCAAAATATGGAACGCCTGAACGCCATGATTGAAATTGACGCCATGACGTTTTTCGAGGCCGACCCCATTCTGCGGCTTGGCGCGCTGCTTCCGGACGATGGCGAAATTGCGGCGCAAGTCGCAGCGCGATTGCGGCTGTCCAATGCCCAGCGTGACCGTCTGGTTGCCACGCTTTCCGCCACCTTGCGTGTGTTTTGTTATATGTCGGTGCGTGAAATGCGCCGTACTGCGTATCGGCTGACCCCCAAAGTTATGCACGACGTCGCGATGTTGCGCTGGGCCGGAGACGTGAAGCGCAATCACAATGCGGTGCAATGGCGTGCCCTGCTCCCAATGATCGATAGCTGGAAACCACCAAAGTTGCCGTTGGACGGACATCACGTAAAACTTGCGGGCGTCCCCGACGGTCCGCATATCGGAGAGGTCCTGCGCGAAATTGAAGAATGGTGGATCGACTCTGATTTCACCACTGACGAATACGCGCTGATTGAGCGCATGAAAGCCGTGGTGCAGGCGACCATTTTATAGAGGCCTGGCCCCGTTCAAAACGAATAACCCTCCTTTTTGTTCGGGACGGGGGCTGGTTGGGGTTGCGGCGTGGCAGCAACTGGTTTAGGCGCGTCTTCGTAGTTGGCGCCGTCAGCATCTTCAAGGATACGTCCGGCTTCTTCAGACGCGATGACGCCGGACATACGCAAGGCGTCGACCGCATCGGCCATGGTTTGCATGCCGAATTTCTGGCCCATCTGCAGCATGGAATAAATCTGCGGAATTTTATTTTCGCGGATCAGATTACGGATTGCCGGTGTGGCTATCATGACCTCATGCACCGCCACGCGCCCGCCGCCTTCCTTGCGCAACAGTGCCTGCGCCACCACCGCCTCCAGCGAAGTGGACAGCATGGCGCGGACCATCTCCTTGTCGCCTGCCGGAAATACGTCGATGATACGGTCAATCGTCTTGACAGCAGAGCTGGTGTGTAGCGTGCCCATCACCAGATGTCCGGTTTCCGCTGCGGTCAATGCCAGTGAAATGGTTTCCTGATCGCGCATTTCACCGACCAGAATGACGTCCGGATCTTCCCGCAGCGCGCTTTTCAGCGCGCGGGCGAACGAATGCGTGTCGCGCCCTACTTCCCGGTGATTGATCAGCGCCTCGCGTGAGGTATGCACAAATTCAACCGGATCCTCGATGGTCAGAATGTGCCCGCCCCGGGTCGCGTTGATGTGATCTATCATCGCGGCAAGGGTCGTTGATTTGCCGCTTCCCGTTGGCCCGGTAACCAGCACCAGGCCGCGCTCAAGTTCCGCCAGCCGGCCCAGAATTGCCGGTGCATCTATTTCTTTCAGGGTTTTGATCACGGTGGGGATGGCGCGCAATACGGCCGCCGCGCCGTCCTTGTTACTGAAGACATTGACGCGGAATCGCGCATTATCACCAAATGAAATCGAGAAATCATGCTCCAGTTCAGCTTCGTACTGCGCGCGCTGCGTCTCGCTCATCAACGTATAAATCATAGTGCGGATCATATCCCCGCTCAGCGGGCCGGCCTTGATCCGGCGCAGGGCGCCATCAATGCGCAACACCGGCGGGCTGCCCCCCGAAAGGTGCAGATCCGATGCGCCGCTTTCAAGCGCGAATCCAAGCAGTTCCGATATTTCCATTGGATGCTCCACACCAACTGGCTGATTAACTACTGTGTCAGATTAAAGCGCACTTGTTACCGCATCATCAACAGGCTTAGCGGTTGCGGCGCGCCACTGGCCGCAAGCAGCACCACGGCATAGAGCCCGACGGCAAGGGCAGGACCGAATGGAAACACCGCATCGCCGCCACGCCAACGCCACCCAACGGCGAACAGGATGCCCGCCAGCCCCGAAATCATCATAAAATCCGCCAGGCCGCTTATGCCCGTCCACAGGCCTGCAACGGCAAAAAATTTGACATCCCCAAACCCAAGCGCCTCGCGTCCTTTGAGACGTTGAAACACAATACGCAGCGCCCATGCGATGGTGAACCCCGCCAGCGCCCCGGCGCCTGCGGATATCCACCCATCCATGCGATTATCCAGCAGGGCGTGGTACGCAACGCCGAGCGCGCCAAGCGCCAGCGACGCCTGATCGGGGATGACCTGATGTTCCAGATCAATGGCCGTGATGATCACTAAACCAACCGCCAGCAATCCCAGCACTATGGCGGGCAAGCCCGGCCCGGCCGCGGCCAGCGCCAGCACGAACAAAATGGCGGTGGCAATCTCAATCAGCGGATAGCGCGGTGACACCGGCGCAGCGCAATACCGGCACTTGCCCCGCGCCCGGATATATGAAAGTACAGGGACGAGATCGGCAACGCCAAGTTCTTGTCCGCAGTGCGGACACCGCGAACGTCCGGTGACGACAGGTTCGCCTCGTGGCCACCGGTACGCGGCCAGACTGGCGAAACTACCAAACAGCAATCCCAGTATCGCGGCCGTGACATAGAACAGCGCAGGCGTAAAAATCATCGGCGAATGGTTTGGCTTATCAAGGACGCGGTTTCTTTCAACCATGGGCGGATGCTGTCAACGCCATGCCGTTCCGTCACGATGTAAATCGAAGCGCCCAATACTGCGACGCAAAACATCACCACAAGGGACGACACGGCAGCCGGGGCGGGGCGCAGCCACCAGGGAACGGGAAAAAACATGCCCGGCCGCCGTAGGCTGAGTTGGCGCGCTTCGCGTACCGCCGCGCGCACATGCTTGGGGCTGACCTGCACAGCACCTTCGGCATATGCGGCCAGCATAGCCTTGTCGCCCAGAATATTCATCAGGCGCGGATTACACAGTCCTGCGCGCACCAGTTTTTTGATACTCGCCGCCGCAAATATTTCCATCGCGGCGTCCGGATTGCGGCTCGCCATCTTGGCCCGATAGCGGATATAAGCCATCGCTTCGGGCTCGGTCAGCGGCTTAGTATCAAACGAAAAATTTATACGCTGCGCGACTTGACGTAAATTGTGCCGGGCCAGCAGCCGGTCCAGCTCCGGCTGGCCAAACAGCACGATCTGCAACAGTTTGCGCTTTTCCGTTTCCAGATTGGACAGCAGACGGATCGATTCCAGCCCGGTTTCGCCCAAAGCCTGCGCCTCGTCGACCAGAACAACGCTGTTAATGCCTTCCGCGTGTTTTTGAATCAAAAACCGGTTGAGACTGTCATACAGATCATCGGAATGCTGAACATCCAGGCCAAATTCCCGGCATATGGCGCGCACTACCCAGTCGGCGTCATTGCGTGGATTATTCAGATAGGCGATTTCAACTTTATTGCCCAGGACATCCAGCAGCATGCGGCATAAAAGGGTTTTTCCTGTGCCCACCTCGCCCGAAACCCGGACAATCCCTTCACCGCGCCCAATTGCGTAATATACGGATTCATAAACTTCCTGATGCACCATGCCTGGAAAATACAGGGCTGTATCCGGGGTTAGTGAAAACGGATGTTCGGCCAGATTGAAGTGTGTCAGATAGGGCATCAGATCACTTCACGTCCAGAAAAGCCATGCGACTTCGCACCGTTTCCAGGGGTATCAGTCCATCGGGGTTTCGCGCCGCCATTTCAAGACACTGCCGGTAGTA
>JAUSQH010000228.1 GCA_030652895.1 Alphaproteobacteria bacterium | reverse complement strand
TTGTTGCACAATATGTCCACCGGCCCGAGCTTGTCCTCGATGGTGCGGATCAGCCGTTCACGTTCCGCGGGAATCGACAGATCGCTTTTTACCCCCAACGCCTCGCCCCCGGCCGCCTTGATGCGTCCGACAATCGAATTGATGCTGCCGGGGAACTGATGACTGCCTTCTTCCTGCGTACGGGCGGAGATGGCCACTGTCGCGCCCTCCATGGCGTAGCGCAACGCAATCGCCTCGCCGATGCCACGCGATGCGCCCGTGACCAGCGCCACCTTGCCAGACAGTATGCCGTTGGGGTTGATTTTGCTCATGGCCGTCTTCTCCTACACTCTTGCTAGCGACATCGCGTTGGCGAATTTGGTGATCACGTCGATATGCGCCTTTGGGCCGCGCAGGTCGGCATTCATGGCGTTGAGCGAGATGTGGGTTGCCCCGTGGGCTTTCCACCATTCGGCCTCCTTGGCCCATTCCTGCGGACCCGGATTGTTGGAGCGGAATTGCGGGTCTTTTTCCGGGGCTGGCGCATTAGACGAAAAACCACGGCCCGCATGCACGAACGGCTCCATCCCAAACTGCGGGCCATGGTCCGTAATGCCGCGGTTCGCCTCGCGCAGATATTCCTTCATACGGTCGATTTTAACCGCCGCCCGATCCCCCGGAGCGAACATCGGAAACCACCCGTCCGCCAGACGCGCTGCGCGTTGCACTGCGGGCCGCGCCTCGGCCCCGATCCATAAGGGAATGTGTTTTTTAACCGGCAGCGGATTAATGCCCGCATCTATGACCTGTTCATAGACACCGTTAAACGTAACCAGCTCATTCGCCCACAGTTCACGCAGCAGGGTGACCTGTTCTTCCAGCCGTTTGCCCCGGTCGTGAAAATTTTTGCCGAGGCTGTCATATTCCACCGCATTCCAGCCCAGCCCCACCCCCAGCCGCAAACGCCCATTGCTCATCACGTCAATTTGCGCAGCCTGTTTGGCGACCAGCGCCGTTTGGCGTTGCGGCAAAATAAGCACCCCGGACGCCATCTCAAGATGTTTGGTGATGCCCGCGATAAAACCGAACAACGTAAATGGCTCATGAAACGGGTTGGTGTAATTATACGGCCCGGTCCAGTCAGGCCGCGTGCCCAGGCCAGCGCCCATAACATGGTCAGGAACCAGAAGGTGACTATAGCCAAGCGCCTCGACCGTCTCGATGTAATCGCGGATACCGCCAAAATCGGAGCCGATATCCAGGGTTGGGAAAAGTAAGCCTACACGCATGCTCGCACCTCCTTCGGGGTTTGTGGAAAAAAAAAGGCTACGGGCTGACAGTTAATCCATCAGCCCGTTTGCGCATCGGCCCACGCTACAGCGCGTCCGCCATCACCTCCGCGAACTGCTTGATGCATTCGATATGCGCCTTGGCCCCGTGGCGGCCACTGGTCATGGTGTTGAGCGAAATATGGGTCGCCTCATGGTCCTTCCACCATTCGGCTTCTTTCGCCCATTCCTGCGGGCTGCGATCGCCGCCCTGCAGCATCGGGTCCATGCCGAAATAGGGGCCAAAGCCAGTAATGCCGCGATTGGTTTCGCGCACATACCCCTTCATGCGCTCAATGCGTTCCGCACCCTTGTCGCCCATGCCGAACAGCGGGAACCAGCCATCGGCGATACGCGCGATTCGGCGCAGCGCCACATCTTCATTGCCGCCGAACCACAATGGAATATTTTTGCGGATCGGGCGCGGATTAATGCCCGCGTCAATCACCTTATCGAAATCGCCCTCGAAGGTGACCAAATCCTTGGCCCACAATTCGCGCAGCAGTTTCGCCTGTTCTTCGACCCGCCTACCCCGTGTGTGGAAATCCTCGCCCAGGCATTCATATTCCACGTCGTTCCAGCCAATGCCGACGCCCAGCCGCAACCGGCCCCGGCTCAGCACATCGACCTCCGCCGCCTGCTTGGCAACCAGCGCGGTCTGGCGTTGCGGCAGGATCAGCACGCCACTAGCCATTTCGATTTTTTTGGTCAGCGCGGCGATAAAGCCGAACAGCACCATGGGTTCGTGAAAGCCATTGGTATGGTTATATGGCCCGCGCCAGTTCGGGCGGGTGGTCAGCCCCGCACCCAGTACATGGTCGAAAACCAGAATATGTTTGAAACCAAGGCCCTCCGCCGTCTGGATATAATCGCGGATACCACCGGGATCATTGCCGATGGAAATGGTTGGAAAAATAACACCTGTACGCATTGACGCCTCCCTGCTGCTGTTATTGTTTATTCAATTTACCATCGCGCAGCGATTTCGCTCCAGCATTTTTCGTGCTAATCATGGGTCAGTAGCATTCAAAACGCGAGCAGATAAATGTCAGCAAACAAACCGACCATCGCCATTCTGGGCGGCACCGGCGATCTGGGCGGGGGGCTGGCCGTGCGCTGGTCGCGCGCCGGGTACAAAATCATCATCGGCTCGCGCACGCTGGAAAAGGCGCTGGACGCCGCCAAACCGCTTGGCGCGACGGGCATGGACAATGTCAGTGCGGCCAAGGCCTGTGACATTGCGGTGCTGACCGTGCCGTTCGCCAATCAGAAAGCGACGCTGGAAAGTGTGCGCGAGGCGTTGCAGGGCAAGATCCTGATCGATGTGACCGTGCCGCTGGTTCCGCCCAAAGTCGCCCGTGTGCAGATGCCCTCCGAAGGCTGCGCCGCCCTGGCCGCGCAGGCGGTGCTGGGCGATGGCGTTACGGTGGTGTCGGCGTTTCAAAACGTGGGCGCCAGCCATTTACGCGACGATCATCCCGTCGATTGCGACGTATTGGTGTGCGGCGACAAAGTTGCGGCGCGCGAGCAGGTCATCGAACTGGTTGAGGCCGCCGGCATGCGCGGCTGGCATGCGGGGCCGCTGGCGAACAGTGTGGCGGCGGAAGCGCTGACATCGGTGCTGATCGGGATCAACAAGCGCTATCAGATCGAAGGCGCGGGTCTGCGCATTACCGGCACGCCCGGCAATCCGTCCGGCAAAGGGGATTAGCTTGCCGCACAGCCTTTCGCTGACCGCCATTCCGGGGATTCCGCTCGTGGCGCCCGGCGACGGGTTGGCCAAAATCATTCATGACTGCGCCCTGGCGGCGGGCATGCCCTTGCAAAGTGGCGACGTGCTGGTGATTGCGCAGAAAATCGTCTCCAAATCGGAAAACCAGTATGTGGATTTGCGCAGCATCACGCCCTCAGCGCGCGCACATGAAATTGCCGTCGTCGTGGAAAAAGACCCGCGCTTTGTACAGGCGGTGTTGTCGGAATCATCCGACGTGGTGCGGTATCAGAAAAACGTACTGATCGTCGCACACCGGATCGGCGTGGTGATGGCCAATGCGGGCATCGACCAGTCCAACATCGACCACTCAGACGACCGAGAAAATATACTGCTGTTGCCCCATGACCCGGACGCGTCGGCAGAACGTCTGCGAACGGAGTTATTTGAGATGTGCGGTGCGCAAGTTGCCATCATCATCAATGACAGTATCGGGCGCGCCTGGCGCAACGGCATTGTCGGCATTGCCATTGGCGCTGCAGGCCTGACCACGCTGCATGATCTGCGCGGCGAGCCGGACCTGTTCGGGCGCAGACTGGAAGTTACGGAAACCGCGACCGCCGATGAACTGGCGTCCGCGGGATCGCTGTTGCAGGGCCAGGGGGCGCAGGGCATGCCGGTCGTTCTGGTGCGCGGCTTTACGCCGCCCAAACAGGATGCGCCGCGCCCCGCCACGGCACTGGTGCGCGACAAGCGCATCGATATGTTCCGGTAGCCGATGAAATGCGTGGCGCTATGCGGCGGAGTTGGCGGGGCGAAGCTGGCGCTGGGTCTGTCGCATGTGCTGTCTGGTGAAAATCTGACCCTGATCGTCAACACGGGCGACGATTTCACCCATCTGGGCCTGCATATCTCGCCTGATCTGGACACGGTAATGTATACGCTCTCCGGACTTGCCAATGCGCAACAGGGGTGGGGCCGCGCGGGGGAAACCTGGGCTTTCATGGCGGCCCTGCGCAAGCTTGGCGGCGAAGACTGGTTTCAGCTGGGGGATCTTGATCTGGCCACCCATGTGGAACGCACGCGCCGTCTGGCAGCGGGAGAACCGCTGTCTCACATCACGCGCGACTTCTTTGCGTCACTTGGCGTTGGCGCGCGCGTCCTGCCGATGAGCGATGATCCGGTGCGCACCATTATTCACACGCCCCGCGGCGAGCTTGCCTTTCAGCATTACTTTGTGCGCGACAAGTGCGCGCCCGCGGTTACCGGCTTCAGCTTTGCGGGCAGCGAACAGGCGGCGCCCGCGCCGGGCATATTGCAGGCCCTTGGTGATCCTGATCTGGGGTGCGTCATCATTTGCCCGTCAAACCCGTTTGTCAGCATCAATCCGATCCTTGCTGTGCCAGGCATACGCGCGGCGCTTAAAACCGTCCGCGCCCCAGTGATCGCGGTTTCGCCCATCGTGGGGGGGCGCGCGATCAAGGGGCCCACCGCCAAGATGATGTACGAACTGGGCATCCCCCAGACAGCCGAAGCGGTAGCGGCCCATTATGACGGCTTGCTGGACGGCTTTATTCTGGACGAAACCGATAGCGCCCTGGCGCAGCAACTGGAAACCACCGGGCTGGTATGCGCCACCGCGCAAAGCGTAATGCACACAGAGCAAGATAGAGTGGAACTTGCGCGGAATGTGCTAGACTTCGCTGCAAAACGCTAAACCACAGGGAAGCAGCCCATGCGTACGATCTGGGCCATCATACCCATAAAAGATTTAACGCTTGCAAAACAACGCCTTAGCGGATTGTTACGCAGTGCGGAACGCCAGGCGCTCGGTCTGGCCATGCTGGAAGATGTTCTGACCGCCCTCGGCAAAGCGCAGGGGCTGAGTGGGACGCTGCTGGTGTCGAGCGATGCGGACGCCTGTGATCTGGCGCGCCACTATGGAGCGCGGGTTTTAGCGGAGACCGGATCCGGCGGGCTGAACGCCGCAGTTACCCACGCCGCACAAGTACTTGCAAGCGAAGGCGTTGCGGGTGCATTCGTGCTGCACGGGGATATACCGCTGGCCGGGCCGGACGAAGTTGAACAGCTGCTTGCTGCCCTTGGCGCAGCCCCCGCCATCGCCATCGCACCCGATGGCGCCCGCAGCGGCACCAACGCCATGGTGGTCAGTCCGCCTGATCTGATTGCGTTTCGCTATGGCCGCGAAAGTTTTTCCGCCCATCTGGAAGAATCCGCCAACAACGGCGTGACACCACAGGTCCTGGATCTGCCGGGGCTTGCCTTTGATGTAGACGAGGTGGATGATTTATTCACGCTCGTCAGCGCCCCTGGCAATACGCGGGCACAGGAATTTTTACGTGGGCTGGCACTGGACGCACGACTGCCAACAGCTTCCGCACACGCAGGATAAAACACATGAACCAGATACAATTCATCCGCGACAACCACCGCCCCAGCCATGCAGAAGCACTGGCCTTGGCGGGCCACCATGATACGGCGCAATTGGTTGCCACCGCAGGACGGGTACGCGATCTGGTCCATGGCAACCTGGTGTCCTATTCGCGCAAGGTGTTTATTCCGCTGACCCATCTGTGCCGTGACGTGTGCCATTATTGCACGTTCGCGCATCCGCCACGCAAAGGCGAAGCGGCATATTTAAGCCCTGAACAGGTTCTGGAAATTGCCCGCGCAGGAGAGCGCGCCGGATGTAATGAAGCGCTGTTCACACTGGGGGACAAGCCCGAATTACGCTATAGCGCGGCGCGCGATGAACTGGCGCGCATCGGATACGCCAGCACACTGGAATATCTGGAGGCCATGGCGGCGCTTGTGCTGCGTGAAACCAGCCTGTTGCCGCATCTCAATCCCGGCCTGATGGATGCACAGGATTTTGCGCGCCTGCGCAAGGTTTCCGCAAGCATGGGCATCATGCTGGAAAGCACTTCAAAGCGTCTGCTGGAAAAAGGTATGGCGCATCACGGCTCGCCCGATAAAGATCCGCAATTGCGCCTTGAATGTATTGCACAGGCTGGCATCGCCAACGTACCGTTCACCAGCGGCATTTTGATCGGCATTGGCGAAACCCGGGCGGAGCGCATTGAAGCGTTGCTCGCCCTGCGGGATCTACACGATGCGCACGGACACATTCAGGAAATCATCATCCAGAATTTCCGGGCCAAGCCCGGTACGCGCATGTCGGGCGCGCCGGAACCGGATCTGGAGGACCTGCTTTGGACGATTGCGGTGGCGCGCATCGTCTTTGGACCGGAAATGAGCATTCAGGCTCCACCCAATTTAAGCCCCGGGGTGCTTGCGCAACTTGTCAATGCAGGCATCAATGACTGGGGCGGCGTATCGCCGGTGACGCCGGATTTCGTCAACCCGGAAGCGCCCTGGCCGCATCTGGGCCATCTGGCGGCAGAGACCGCAAACGCCGGCAAGCTTCTACTGCAACGCCTGACCATTTATCCTGCATATGCGCGCGCGCCGGAACGCTGGCTGGACCCGGCGCTGCACACCAGAGTGCTGCAGGCGCGTGACAGCGAAGGTTTTGCGCGTGACGAAGACTGGTCGCCGGGTACGCAGACGACGCCGCCTGCCGCCGACCTGGCGCGCACCCAGGGCAAGGGACACAGCGACGCCAGCAAAACCATCCGTCATCTGATCGACAAGGCAAGGAACGGAACGGGACTCTGCGAAGCGGAAATCGTGACCCTGTTTCACGCGCGCGGTGATGATTTCGCCGCTGTCTGCGTCGCCGCCAATGATCTGCGCGCCGATGTCAGCGGCGACGTGGTGCGCTATGTCGTCAACCGCAATATCAACTATACCAACGTGTGTTATTTCAAGTGCCAGTTCTGCGCCTTTTCCAAAGGTAAAATGAGTGAAAATCTGCGCGGACGCCCTTATGATCTGGGGCTGGACGAAATTATGCGCCGCACCAGCGAAGCCTGGTCGCGCGGGGCCACTGAAGTCTGCATGCAGGGCGGCATTCACCCTGAATATACGGGCCAGACCTATATTGATATCTGCCACGCGGTGAAACAGGCCGCCCCCGAGATGCATATACATGCGTTTTCGCCGCTTGAAGTCTGGCAAGGCGCGCAAACTCTGGGTCTGACGCTGGAAGAGTTCCTGCGTCGCCTGGTGGACGCAGGGCTGGGATCCCTGCCCGGCACCGCCGCGGAAATTCTGGACGATGAGGTGCGCGCCATCATCTGCCCCGACAAGATCAATACACAGCAGTGGCTGCAGGTGATGGAGACCGCGCACGGGCTGGGCGTCCGCACCACCTCGACCATTATGTATGGACATGTGGACGGGCCACAGAACTGGGCGCGGCATCTGTTGCGGCTGCGCGAATTGCAGGCGCGCACAGGCGGGTTTACGGAATTTGTACCGCTGCCCTTCGTACACATGGAAGCGCCGATTTACCTGAAGGGCCGGGCCCGCAAAGGCCCTACCTTCCGCGAAGCCATTTTGATGCACGCAGTGGCGCGCCTCGCCCTGCACCCGCATATCACCAATATCCAGGCCAGCTGGGTGAAGATGGGACCCGACGGCGTTAGCGCCTGTTTACAGGCCGGGGCCAATGATGTGGGCGGCACCTTGATGAATGAAACCATCACCCGTGCGGCCGGCGCCGCCCATGGTCAGGAAATGCCGCCTCACGAAATGGAGGCGCTTATTAAACAAGCGGGCCGCACCCCGCGGCAGCGCAGCACCATTTATGGTGAGGTTGCACGCGCCCGCACCCTTACCTCGTTTCAGGCCGCACCCCTAGCCGAACCTGTGAATACCCCGGCAGCCAAATATGAGCGTGCAATCATTTTAACCAAATTGGTTACGTAACGCGCGTCACACTTCGATTACTTAATCGGAATTAACCATAATCGAAACTTGATCCTGCGCACCATTAAGGTATCGTAAAGGATATTTTCAATATTTCATTTGGTATCCGCGCAATGTCATTAGCAATTAATTCCGCATCCAAGGCTCCAGCCCCAGCACCAAGCTTTCGCGAGAAAGACGCGGTGTGCATCGACGCCCGCGCCATATGCGCGACAAACGCCCAGCCACGGGCGCAGCATTCATTTCAAAGTCAGCAGTCTCATTTATATATCCTGGCGCAAATGGCGCGCCAGCAAGATACCGGGTTCGCTGATGACGTGGCGAACGCCTATCGTCAGAGCGGCATGCGCCTGGTCTCCAGCACACAAGACGTGCGAATCTAATCTCCAGGCATTTTTTCCGACAGTGAAACCAGCAGCGCCAGAATATCCGCCTGACCGCGTTCCAGCTTTTGCAATCTTGCATCCAACCGGGCAAGCACCGCACCCGTATCATCCGCCGCTTTTGGCAGCGGGGTTGCCGCACCGCCGCGTTCAGAAATTTCCCGCGTGGTGGCCCCAAGCAGCTCCGCCAGCAGCGTGACCTCGCGCGGGCTGATTTCGCGCTGGTCTTTCCACATGGCGTCAATTTCTTCAATACCCAGGCCGAGAACAGCGCCAAGCGCCATCTTGTTCAGACCGCGCTCGCTGAGCCGGATGTCAAACCATTCCTGATCAAAAAACAGCGCCATTGATTTTCCGTGATGCCTTGCTGGAAAGGCCATTAGATATTACTACTACCAGCATCGTATCTGTATGAGGGCGGCATGACAATCAAGGCAATTATCTGGGATTTTGGCGGCGTACTGACCAGCAGCCCGTTTGAGGCGTTTAACCATTATGAAGCCACCAACGACATCCCCCAGGATTTCATCCGCGGCGTCAATGCGGTCAACCCCGACACCAATGCCTGGGCGCAATTTGAGCGCAGTGAAGTAACGCTGGACCAGTTTGACACATTGTTTGCGGCCGAAAGTGCTGGCAGGGGCCGGAAAATTCCAGGACGCGAGGTCATTGCCCTGCTTGGGGGAGAAGTACGTCCAATGATGGCGGAGGCGCTGCGCCGCTGCGCTGCGA
>JAUSQH010000511.1 GCA_030652895.1 Alphaproteobacteria bacterium | reverse complement strand
GGCGCCAGGACCAGCGTCACCGTGCCGATCATCGACTGGCAGACGCCCGAAAATAACAGCTTCATCATTACCGAAGAGTTCGAGCTGATCACCACCGATGGCACACGCACCCGGCGGCCCGACATGGTGGGCTATGTCAATGGCGTTCCGCTGGTGGTGATCGAGGCCAAACGCCCGGACAGCGGCAATCCCAATAGTTCAATGGTTGAAGAAGGCATCAGCCAGATGATCCGCAACCAGAAGGCCGATGAAATTCCGCAACTGTTCGCTTATGCCCAGTTGCTGCTGGCGATCAGCGCCACAGACGGGCGCTATGGCACCACCAAAACCGCGCGCAAATTCTGGAGCGCGTGGAAGGACGAGGAACTTACCGAAGCCTATTTCGCCGAGGTTAAAAATCAGGCGCTGGAGACCGATCCGCGCGCCGCACTGATGCAGAACCGTTTCTCCGATGTAAAAAGCCACTTTCAGCATCTGTGGTCTGGTGAACAACTGGTCAGCGGCCAGGACCGTTTGTTGATCAGCCTGCTGTCCAAACACCGGCTGCTGGAGTTCATCCGTTATTTCATTCTGTTCGACCGCAAGGCGGAAAAGATAGTGGCGCGCTATCAGCAAGCCTTCGGGATCAAGGCGCTGCTGTCGCGCATTGCCGAAATCCGGCCTCCCGGTCATCCTCAAGGCGGCGGGCGCCAGGGCGGCGTGATCTGGCACACCACCGGATCGGGCAAAAGCTTCACCATGGTGTATCTGTGCAAGGCGCTGCTGCTGGATCCGGCGTTGAAACAGTGCCGGGTGATCGTCGTCACCGACCGGCGCGATCTTGAAAAACAGCTTGCGGCCAACTTCCTGACCGGCGGCGCGTATGGTTCCGACATCGGCGCCAAGAAGGACGGCGATAGCGCCAGGGTCTCGTCCGGCCGCGACCTTGCCCGGCGCATCGGCAAGGGCAGCGAACGGATCATTTTCACGATCATCAACAAATTCGCCAGCGCCTCGAAACTGCCCGAATGCCATAATGACAGCCCCGATCTGATCGTGCTGATCGACGAGGGGCATCGCAGCCAGGGCGGCGAAAATCATGAGCGGATGAAAAAGGCGCTGCCCAACGCCGCCTATGTCGCGTTCACCGGCACACCCCTGCTGAAGGATGACAAGACCGCCAGCAAATTCGGCAAGATCGTTCACGCCTATACGATGCGCGACGCGACCCGCGACGGCACGGTGACGCCCCTGCTGTATGAAGAGCGCAAGCCCGTGCTCGACATCAACGAAGCCGCCATCGACAACTGGTTCGACAAGATCACCCTGGGCCTGACTGACACGCAAAAAAGCGACCTCAAGGAAAAATACGGCAAGACAGGGCCGGTCTATGGTTCGGCGAACCGCATTGACCTGATCGCTTGGGATATCGCTGTTCATTTCAAGACCAATTTCAAAGATCTTGACCTGGGCCTGAAAGGGCAGCTTGCGACCGACAGTAAACGCGCCGCCGTGCGCTACAAGAAGGCGCTGGACGCCACCGGGCTGGTCAGCAGCGCCGTCATTATTTCGCCGCCCGATACGCGCGAAGGCCACGAGGATGTGGACGAGGCCGAGTTGCCCGAAGTGCAGCAATGGTGGAAAGACAATGTGCGCGGCGCCCCGGAGGCGTATGAGCGGCAGGTGCTTGAGGATTTCAGCACCGAGGGCAAGCCCGACATTCTTATCGTTGTGGACAAATTGCTGACCGGGTTTGATGAGCCCCGCAACGCCGTTCTGTATATCGACAAGAAACTGGAACAGCATAATCTGATCCAGGCGATTGCGCGGGTGAACCGGCTGCACGAGCAGAAAAAGTTCGGGCTGTTAATCGATTATCGCGGCATTCTGCGCGCGCTGGACACCGCCATATCCGAATATCAGGATCTGGCCGAGCGCACCCAGGGCGGCTTTGACATTGATGACATTGAGGGGCTCTATGCCGATGTCAGCACCGAGTATAAACGTCTGCCCGCGCTGCATGATGCGCTGTGGGGCCTGTTCGCCAGCGTCCGCAACAAGGCGGACATTGAGCAGTACCGGCAATTATTTGTGCCGCGCTTCGAGAATGACATGGACGCCAACCAGAAGGTCCGGGAAGATTTCTATGCGGCCCTGACCGGGTTTGGCCTGTGCCTGAGAACAGCACTCGGATCGCGCTCGTTCTTCGAGGATGGCTCAGTAACGGAAGCCATGATCGCCACCTACAAGAAAGACCTTAAATTCTTTGGCGATCTGCGCAAAATCGCCCGGCAGGACGCGCAGGAAACCATCGACTTCAGCGCCTATGAAGATCAGATCCGCAAGCTGGTTGACCGCTATGTCATCGGCGAGAAAATCACCGGGGATAGCGGGGTATTTCTGGTCAACGAGATGGGCCGCAAGGAAGACCCCGAAAGCTGGTCAGCAGAAAAAACCCGAAACGAAACCGACATCATCCGCAGCAGACTCACAAAGACGATAGCGCAGGAATTGGCGGATGATCCCTACGCTCAAACCCATTTTTCCGAATTGCTGCGTCAGGCCATCGCGGATGCGGATGCGTTGTTTGAACATCCCTTCAAACAATACGCCCTATTCAGGGATATAGGACAGCAGGTGCAATCCCGCACTGTCAACGGCGCGCCGGAAGAACTTGCCGCGAACAGGCACGCCAGCGCGTATTTTGGCATTTTCAGACTGGTTTGCGGCGACGCTCAGGCACTAGGGGCAAGCCGCGAGAATTACATTAACGCCGCGCTCGAAATCGAGGCGGCGGTGCAGGTTGCGGTCGCCGAAAATTCGCTCAATCCGCAGAATATAGAGACAGCGATTCGCAAAACACTGCTTCCGATGCTGTTCAATCTGATAGGTCTGGACCACGCCAAACAGGTGATCGACCAGATTGTGAGTGTGACGCGCATCGGCCTTTCGCGGGGCAATGTCTAGCCATGGAAACGCTGCGCTATGGGGATCGCAGGACGCAGTACCACATCAAAGCATCGTCACGGCTAACGTCAAAAATCCTCATTCATGTGCATCCCGATGGCGCGGTTCAGGTGGAAGCTCCGGCCAGCCGCGATGGGGCCATCATCAAAGCCGCAGTGCAAAAGCGGGCGCGATGGATTTTCGAAAATCTGGAT
>JAUSQH010000224.1 GCA_030652895.1 Alphaproteobacteria bacterium | reverse complement strand
GACCCCCGCATTACGAATGCGATGCTCTACCAGCTGAGCTAAGGCGGCCTGATTGGTTCAGGTAACGTGCTCTATCAAAGTGGCGTGAGATGCGCAAGCAATCCCGCGTCCTGAGAAATTTCTCCCGATGGGGTTTTCCCTGTGGCGCGCCACTGAATGCTGTCGAATTCACCGCAGGCCAGGCAGGATATGCGCCATGCGGGAGCCTGTTTGCCACATGCCTGACATTGCCAGGCCGGATCGGGTGTAGCTAGGGGGGCGCGGGCCAGCCACCGTTGGGCCTCCTGTGGGCCCAGACCCTGCGCCTGAGCCAGTTGTGCCATCAGCATAGAGGCGCGTGGGCTGGCGTCCGGGCTGTCCTCTGTTCCGATCAGCGGCTTTAGCAGTTCGCGCGCGTGCGCTGTCTCGCTGGCCGCCAGCGCGGTCTCGGCCCCCAGCAGCCGGCTTTCAAGATGATCCGGATTGGCTGAAATCAGACGGCGTGTCCGCACATTGCGCTGCGCCGGCGTTTCATTGGGAACCAGTGCGGCATAGGCGGTTGCCAGATCCGGGTGCGGGCTGCGCGCCCAGGTCTTTTCAATAAGCTTTCCCGCTTTGTCCGGCTTGCCCGACTGGGCCAGAATGCGGGCGGCGAGTATGGCGGCAGGGATCAGGTCAGGCGCGCCTTTTAATGCCGTTTGCGCGGCCACAAGGGCCTGTGTTTCATCGCCTTTTCCGAAGGTTTCGGCGGCCTCCGCATAGGCCAAAACAGCTTGACGACGGGTGCGTTCCGCCTTGGTGATCAGCTTGTTCTGCACCGCGCGGCCAAGGGTTTCGCGCGCCTGCGACCAGGCCCCGGTGGCGCATTCGATCTCGAATTTGTTGCGGATCAGCCACGGGCTTTTGGGTTGCAGCGACATGGCCCGGTCCACCAGCCGCCCGGCATAGGCCATGTCCCCCTGGCGCATGGCTTGGGCCAGCAGGCCCCGCACGCCGAGAAATTCGGTTCCGGGCGCCGCCAGCATGGATTGAAAATAGCCCCGCGCAGCGCCTTCATCGCGACGAAGCTGCGCGGCCTGCGCCTGCATCAACAATGCAAGCGGTGCGCCATTCAACAGGCGCTCGGCGCGGGCCGCAAACCGCCTGGCGTCATCGGGATCGCCCGCGGCAATGGCTGTCATGCCCTGGGTCAACGCCGTGATACCGTTATTTTGCCGCGCAAGCTGTCCGTGCGTCCCACGCAAGCGGTTATATATCCAGAACGGCAGGCGTAGCAGCGCATACAGCGCGATACCGGCCAACAGCAACAAGGCGATGCTGCTTTCAATCCGGTAACCCTGCCAGTCCAGCTGCAATTGGCCGGGGTGATCGGCCAACCAGGCTGCCGCCGCCACAATCGCCACTAAAACAATAAACAGCCGCAGTAATCTGATCATCGGCGATCTATTCCCCCGCGTTGTCAGTAAGTGGCGCGGACGCGGCAGGCGGGGGTGCCGCATGTGCGGGCCCGGCTGCTTCATTCAGTTTCTGCGTCAGTGTCGCGGTCAATTGCGCCAGCGCCTGCTCTGCCGCAAGCCGCGCGCGGGCGTCGTTCAGCCAGGCTGCGGCCGCCTCCGCGGCAGGACCATCCAATGCGTCCAGTTCTCTCACGGCGGCATCCAGATCGCCTTCTTCAAGGCGCAGCTGCGCGCGCGCAACGCGCGATGGGGCGTCCGCGCCGTCACGTTCCCCAAGCGGGCGGATCATCACCAGCGACGTGACAAAGGCATAGGTTCGGCCAGCCCAGCCGGGTGCAACGCCCGATGCCGCATCTGCGCGCACGATAGCAGCTGCTGTTGGGTCAAAGCGCGCCTCCAGAGCGGCACGGGTCTGAACACCCGTATCGGCATAGGTGCGCAATTGCGCAATGGCAGGGTCGGCTTCGCTCGCATCCAGCAATTTGGACAGCGTATCCAGCTCCACTGCATAAGGCCCTGAACCGCCCAGAGCGCGTTCCATCTCGCGTAATCCAAGGGCATAGGAAATACGTTTGGCCTCGCCTCCCAGCGGTTGGGCGGCCTGCACGGCCTCCAGCGTGGAAAGCCGTAAATTCATTGCCGTCATGGCCGAGCTGATGGTGTCCAGACTATTGGATATGGCGCGTACCGCGTCATCCAGCTGCGTCACTGCTCCGGCGTCCGCCGCATTCGATGGGGCTGCTACCGCTTCTTCTAACCGGCCTAATTCCGTCTCCAGGTCCGCCAGCCGCGTAGTGGTCTGCGCCAAGGCATTTGCAATGGTTTCGGTGATAACAGGTTCAACAGGCGCCGTTATTTCAGGAGTCTCAGGCACCGCAGGCAGCGGTAGTGCAGCAGATTGCGGGAGTAATTCCACCGGCGGTCGGGGCTCGTTTGACGGGCGCAATGACCACCAGCCCCAAACGCCAGCCAGCGCCAGGGCGGCCAGAAGCAGGCCGATCGCGATCCACGGCCCGTATTTGCGCCAGGACGGGCCGGGGGCGGCGTCGCCGGGCTCAGTTTCTATTTTTTCCAATTTTTCCAATTTTTCCTGCATCAGTCTGCACGCTTCACGAAGACAGCAATGCAAGCATTGCAGACTGCGACGGTGCGTCAGCAACTTTTATTGCCCGCCACGGCATTTTATCCGCCACTTCGGCGACCGCTTCGCTAAGGCACAATGCGCGGGTGTTGCGGCAGGCTTCGGTCAGGCGGTTTTCAATAATCAGATCGGTGAAAATCTGCGCCGTACGGGGTGAATAAAACAACACGCCATCCAGTGCGCCCTTGCTGAAATGGGCAATGGTTGGCTCGCTCAGGCGTGTTGCTGGTTCCGATTCATACAGCCGGACGCGAAAAACATTGAAGCCGTCCTTTTGCAACAGATCCTTTAGCTCACGCGCGACTACGGTTCCCGACACATGCATTAATATGCCCTCCTCGGGTTTTAACGCGCCAGCCACGAGTTGCGCCAGCGCAGCAACATCACCGCCAGCCGCATGGACTTTGCGAAAGCCCATATCGCGTGCGATGGCCGCGCTGGCTTCGCCCACTGTATAAACCGGGACACGGCGATTAAGCGAAATATCGGAAAAGGCGCGCACCCCGTTTGCGCTGCTGAACAGTATCGCCTGAACCCCGTCTGTATCAAGTTGCACATCATCGAATGCGGTAATGCGCAACATCGAATCTATCAGTGTATCATGCCCCAGCGCACGCACCGCCTCGGCCAACGGTTCGGCGTCTTCTTCGGGCCGGGTGATCAAAAACCGCATGGCGCCCTCCTTCTCATGGTACTGCCGTAAAAAAATCATCTCCGCCGCGTGCACGTAACTCTATGCCTGCATCAAACCCTATTCGCGACGCATCGGCAAGTGTGCCCGTGCGCACCGCTTCAAACAGTTGCGTGCCGTCCGGCTTGACGATCTGCCCGCGAAGCCGCAAATCACCGTCTGGTGATATTTCTGCCAGCGCCGCAATGGGTGTACGGCACGACCCGTCCAGCGCGGCAAGAAAAGCACGTTCCGCCCGCACACAATATTCCGTTGGCGGATGATTTAACGGGGCCACGAGACGTTCCATGCGGGTGTCCCCGACGCGGGCCTCAATACCGATTGCGCCTTGCGCGACGGCGGGCAACATCTCTTCAACAAGTATAACCGATGTGGCGACGCCGGCCAAGCCCAGCCGCCGCAGGCCGGCCAGCGCCAGCAAGGTCGCGTCCACCGTGCCCGCATCCAGTTTGGCCAGCCGCGTCTGTACATTGCCGCGAAAATTGATCACCCGCAGATCGGGGCGCGCGCGCAGCACCAGCGCCTGACGGCGCAGCGACGCCGTCCCCACGATGGCGCCATGTGGCAGGCCGTTTATGGATGCCGCTTTCGGGCTGATCAGAACATCGCGCGGATCTTCGCGTTGCAGCAGACACGTAATCGCCAACCCATCGGGCAGGATGGTAGGCATGTCTTTCATAGAATGCACGGCCAGATCGATGCGACCATCCAGCAATGCTTCCTCTATTTCCTTTGTAAACAGACCTTTGCCACCGATTTCCGATAGCGGGCGGTCCTGCACCCTGTCGCCGGTGGTGCGGATGACCTCTATTTCCACCAGCTCAGGAACCAGATCGGGATGGGCGGCAAGCAGGCGCGCGCGTGTTTCCTCCGCCTGCGCAAGCGCGAGCGGGCTGCCCCGTGTGCCGATCCGGACCGGCAATTGCGGTGCATCACGCATGAATTTATCAGGCTCCTGAATAGGCGGCGAAAGGATGTGTTATAAGCTGAAAGTTGCGGCAAATACAGACCGCCAGTTCCTTTATAAAAGTTACGGTATATATGCACGTTAAACCGCTTACCCTGCTTGGTATTGAGACGAGCTGCGATGAAACCGCAGCGGCGATTATCCGCGGCCATCCGGACCTGCCGCGCGAGATTCTGTCCGACGTGGTGCTGAGCCAGTTCGACGAACACCGCCCCTATGGCGGCGTGGTGCCGGAAATTGCAGCGCGCGCACATATATTAACGCTGGACCAACTGATTTCCGCCGCTATCGAAAAGGCAGGATGCGGCTGGGATGGGCTGGACGGGGTGGCGGCTACCGCGGGGCCGGGATTGATAGGAGGAGTAATGGTCGGGCTGGTCACCGGCAAGGCGATTGCCGCGGCGCGTGGTATTCCGCTGGTGGGGGTGAACCATCTGGAAGGCCATGCGTTATCTGTGCGTCTGGTGCAGCGGGTGGCATTTCCCTATCTGTTGCTGCTGGTGTCGGGCGGACATTGCCAATTGCTGGATGTGCGCGGGGTTGGTGATTATGCCCGGCTGGGCGGTAGTCTGGATGACGCCGCGGGCGAAGCATTCGACAAAGTCGCAAAACTGCTGGAGCTGGGCTATCCTGGTGGGCCTGCAGTGGAAAAGGCGGCGCTGACCGGTGACGCTAAACGTTTCGCGCTGCCGCGGCCCATGTCGGGGCGGCCGGGATGTGATTTTTCGTTTTCCGGCCTGAAGACGGCGGTGCGGCATATGACCACGGCGCTGGGTGCGCTGACAGCGCAAGACAGGGCGGATATGGCCGCCAGCTTTCAGGCCGCCACGGCGGATGTCATGACCGACCGTTGCCGTAACGCCATGGCGATGTTTCGCGAAACCCACGGTGCAGGTGCACAACACACCCTCGTGGTGGCGGGTGGTGTCGCGGCCAATCAGGCGCTGCGTGGTGCATTACACACACTTTGCGATCAGCAGGACTTTCTGCTGGCGACGCCGCCGCCGCGTCTGTGCACCGACAATGCAGCCATGATCGGCTGGGCCGGGATCGAGCGTCTTGCCCTGGGTCTCAGCGATCCGCTGGACATTCCGGCGCGCGCGCGCTGGCCTCTGACAGGCGCCACCGGCTGAATGCCGCGTTAATTAAACCGCTGCAACTGTGCGCGCAATTCACCGTCGGGATGGGCCTGGGTACGTACCAGCAAATATAATTTACCCGACGACAGACTGGTACGCTGATCGGTGTTGAGCATCGCTTTTCCCGCCATTATATTATTGCGGCCCAGGTCTCCCCAGTCTTTTCCCAGATCCAGTAACACATTTGCATTTTCGCCGGATCCGTCGGGATCATATACCTGCACGGCAGTAGGCGGGCTTTCCAGATCATAAAAGCTTACGATCCAAGCCAGTTCTTCCCCGACAACCGCCAGCTGTACGCTGCCAAGGCCGTCGGTGTCCACCGGCGGCGCCAGATTATCGCCGCGCAATACGCCGTTGTAACGTTCTGTTTCAGCATGCGCCGGTTGGCCCAACTGAATTAACACTAACATCAGGAGGCAGCCGCTTCCGAACAGCCCCCTTATCATGGCTGTAAGCATGGTGTTCCTCACATTGTTCGTTTCTTTTATTTATTGGACGACAGCATGACGCGATTTCACCGCCGCCGCAAGGGCCGCTTTGGTGTCACAATTTCGGGATCCCAATAATGTGAGGGCTTTGAGTGGTTTGTGTTAACCAGTGCCGGGACGTTTGCGGGCGCCCCAAATAACGTCACGCTGCAAACATATGTCGCGTCCGCATGATAGCCCTTAAAATAACATGATCTCGATCATCCGCCGTCGAGAGGGGCGCGCGGAGACGGGTCTTTAACGCTTGAAATATGTTGGTAAATAGTGAAACTATTACTGGCTAACCCGTCAGATTCTCAATTGAAACTTCTCTTGAAATCTGTTCCTGGAACACACGGCTGTAAGGAAATCAGACATGCGCAATTTCGCGAAACTCGCCGGGGTGGCATGCGCCGCGCTGGGCCTTGGGGTGACGGGAGCCAATGCCGTACCCGTAGAATGGACTATTGCGAGCGGCGGCAACGGACATTTCTATGATTTTATCGAGTTCGAGGGTACCTGGGGTGACGCCCGCGCCGACGCCTTGGCCCTATCCCACAATGGGCAGGCGGGCTATCTGATTACCCTGACTTCGGCTGACGAACAGGCGTTTTATATCGGCGTATTCGGGCAAGTCGACGGCTGGATTGGCGCAAACGATATTGACAGCGAAGGCGTATGGCTGTGGGCCGACGGCCCCGAAGCAGGTCAGCAATTCTGGTCAGGCGGTTCGGGCGGTTCGGCGACAGGGCCGTTTAATTATGCAAGCTGGGGATCTGGGCAGCCTGACGATTCCGGAGGCGAAGACGCCGCCCAATTCGGCGGTGGAGACTGGATTGACCTGTCTGAGGATGAGCTGCTGTTTGGTTATCTCATTGAGTATAACGCCGCGGTTACCGGAGTTCCCGAACCCGTGACCCTGAGCCTGCTTGGTTCAGGATTGCTTGGTGTGGCCGCGTTTCGGCGGATGCGCAGGGCGTAAGCGTCCGATTTACCTTTTGCACGGCGGGACGACCTGGCGGCGATGAGCCGGAAGTGGGCGCTGCCATCTTTAGCACGTCCGCAGTCTAATCGCTTTAAGCGGCGCTGAATTCAGCATAAGAGCCCGCCCCGGCCCCTACGGAATTGTAATATCGAGCCAATCCCGGAGGGCGTGACGGCCCCTCAACAGGGCCCGTTCGTCGAGTGATACAGCATAGTCAAGAGAGCATAGCGGCGCTGGCGGGTCGCCACGCATAGCGGTACCGCGGGTGTGTCCCTCTTCCTTTCCAAATTGCCGGGCGGGCTTTTCATCTTCATTCACTTTATTCAAGCATTTAGTTCAATCCCGGCCGCATTTGCTCTAAGCTAGGCTCATAAAAAAAACAGGAGCAGGGGCGATGCGATTTGCCATTTTTGGTGCGGGCGGGATGGGAGCCTATTTTGGCGGTAAGCTGGCGCTGGCGGGGCATGAGGTAGCATTCATTGCGCGTGGGCGCACACTGGATGCGCTGCGCGCAGGTGGATTGCGGGTGGATTCTCCCGATGGCGATTTTGCTGTTAATCCGGTTACAGCCAGTGACGACCCCACAGCCATTGGACAGGTCGACGCGGTTTTGTTTTGCGTCAAGCTGTATGATGTTGTGGCGGCGAAACCCCTATTGGCTTCATTGCTGGGGCCGCAAAGTATTGTCCTGACGTTGCAGAATGGCGTCGAGGTTGTGGACATGCTGGCGCCGGAGATTGCCCGCGACTGTATTTTGCCTGGCGCGTCATATGTGTCCGCCAACATTGTTGAACCTGGCCTGATCCGGCATGTGGGAACACCGGGGCATATTGATTTTGGCGAATTGAGCGGGACGTTGACCCCACGCGCCCAGGCGTTAATCGACGCCTTTGCCGGTGGTGGCATTGAGGCCCGATTCAAGCCGGATATTACCGCCAGCCTGTGGGCGAAATTCGTGCTGGTTGCGGCCTTTTCGGGCGTCATGGGGCTGGTGCGCGCGCCCATTGGCGTGGTCCGGGCGGAGCCTGCCTGTCTTGATCTGTTGAGGGATGCGTTGCAGGAGGCGGAGGCCGTGGGGCGCGCCATGGGTATAAATATTCCCCAGGGCCATGGTGATTCGATTATGCGCATGGCGCACGGCATGCCGCCGCATCTGAAACCTTCCTTGCTGGAAGATCTGGAACATGGCCGCCGGTTGGAAGTGGACTGGCTTTCCGGCGGCGTCGTGCGGCTGGGGGAAAAGGCCGGCGTGTCAACTCCGGTGCACCGGGTCATTCATGCGGCACTGAAACCCCATGCGAACGGTGCTTGAGAAAACTCCCACACCGGGCCTGGGCGACGGCGCGTGGTTCACCGCCGCGATTGTGCTTGGCGCTGTCCTGGGCTTTAGTATGGAACCGGTCTCCCTGCCGCCGGAAGCGGTAGCAGGAACCGGCCTGAAATTTCTCGGCTGGATGGTGGTGGCCGTATTATGCCTGTGCCTTGGTGTTATGGCCCGGCTGATGATGTTTCGCAAAGATGAACCGCCAACGACGGATGCCGTGTTTTTGCGTCCGACCCCCCGCACAATTATGGACGCGCCATCCGTCGCACCGGCGCCTGTGTCAACGCAGCCCGAAAATACGGAAAATCCCGAGCATTATGAAATTAAGGATCCTTTCCTGGCGGCGTTGGATTATCTGGGTCACGCACAGGCGACGGTACGTATTGGTGGCATTCTGGCGTTGGAACGTGTGGCCCGGCAGGGCGGCGATTTGCGTGTCTGCGCAGGAACCCTGGCGGCCTATGTCCAGCAATGGGCGGACGCGGAAAAGCCGGACAAACGCCCCGCATATCACGTGGTGGCGGCGCTGGCGGTCTTGTCACGGCTGCTGCCATCCAGCGATCCGTTGCGAAATCTTGCCGATCTGCGGCGCACGAATTTGGCGGGACTGGAATTGCCCGACGCCGATCTGTCGCGCTTTCATCTGGAGCATGCGGACTTGTCGGGCGCTGATTTACGCGGTGCGAATTTTAGTGGCGCAAATTTTCGCGGCGCGGATTTGCGTGGCGCGCTGCTTTCAGGCGCTGTGTTTGCCGGGGCCAGCCTGCGTGGTGCGGATTTGACCGGCGCGGTTTTATCGGATGATGAATTTGGCGCGGCGGATTTAACGATGGCGGGAAATATTTCAGCCGCGCAATTGCTGCACATCCGTTTTCATCCGGGCCGGCCGCCACGTTTGCCTGCAGGCATGCACCTGACACATCAGAACGCAGCGGTTGCGGTTTAGCGTGTCATCGCGCTTCTTTTGGCGCCAGCAAGAGATACAGGACAGGCGTGACCAGCCGCGACAAAAAGGTCGAGGACAGCAAGCCCCCGATAATCACCACCGCCAGCGGCGCATACAGCCCTGATCCGGATAATGCCAGCGGAGTCAGGCCGCCAATTGCGGTGGCCGATGTCAGCACCACGGGCAGAAAGCGCAATTCGCCTGCCTGCTCTATGGCTTCCAGAAGCGGCATACCCTTCTCGCGCAGTTGATTGGCAAAATCCACCAGCAGGATGGAGTTTTTGATCTCGATACCGATCAACGCCACCATGCCGATGGAAGCGGTAAACGACAGGGAATATCCCGCTACCCACAATGCGATCAGTCCACCCACTATGCCGAGAGGAATAACCCCGGCGACTACCAGGCTCGCGCGAAACGAACGGAACTCAAGTACCAGCACCGCCAGGATGCCGAACACCGCCACCAGCATCGCCGCGGACAGGCCGGCAAAGGTTTTGGACCGCGCCTCGGCGTCACCGCCAAGCGTAATTTTGTAGCCAGGCGGCGCCGGTGTGCTGCTCAGTTCCGCCAAAATCCGGTTGGACAGGATTTCGGCGTTATATCCGGTTTGCGGATAGGCCGAGATGGTGATCGTGCGCGCGCGATTGTACCGTTCTATGCGCGCCGGGCCCGACTCCAGCACCGGATTAGTAACCAGGCTTAGCGGTGCCGCGCCGCCGGTTGCAGTTGCGACATAGATCCGGTCGAGTGCGCTCAGCGCGTGGCGCTCGCCCATCGGCAGGCGCACCATTATGTCATATTCATCGCCATCATCTTCGCGGAATTTGCCAACATTATCGCCCAGCAGCGCAAGTTGCACCGTCTGGTCAATCTGTCCCGCGGCGATCCCAGTCAGCGCCGCTTTTTGTACATCTGCGCCAAGGTTGAGATCGGTGCGGTCGTAGCGCAGCGGATTGACGATATTGCGTACGCCTGATGTGCGGCGCGCCGTTTCTTCCACCCGCGCCGCTATCTGTTTAAGCACGGACAAATCCGGGCCGCTTACCCGGACGGCAATCGGCGCCTGAAAGTTGGCGCCGTTAGAGAATGTAAGCAGCAAAATTTCAGCCCCGGGATAGGTGGCGAAACGGCCGCGAAGCCTATCCAGAAACGCCGGAGTTTTTTGTGCGTCATAGGTATGCAGTTCGACAAAGGCTTCCGCCACATTGGCGCGCATATCCTCCTGACTGACATTATAATAAATTTGAGGATTGCCGCGCCCGAGATTGCTCATTACCCAGTTGACTTCGGGTTCGGCGCGCAGGCTGGTGTCGACGAACGTCAGCGCCTTTTCTGTTTCGGACAGTGATGTGCCGTCAGGCGTTGATATCTGCACCAGAAATTGCCGCGAGTCTGCGGTGGGAAACAGGCTAAACCCTATGCGTGGGATCACCATTAGACTGGCGATAAACAGCAGACCAGCCAGTGCCACGGTGGTTTTCGGCCGGTTCAATGCGCGTGTCAGCAGCGGGCGGTAAATGGTTTTTATGCCCCGCGTCAAAACTTTCAGAACACGATTACCATCCGCATGCCCTTTGTCACTCAGCATTCGGCTGGCCAGAAAGGGTATGATTGTCAAAGATACAAACAGCGATGCGATCACCGTTGACAGAACGGCCGCGGGCAGTGACATGATAAACTGGCCGGATCCTTCAGGCAAAAACATCAGCGGGATGAAGGCGAAGATCAGCGTTGCAGTGCAGCCAAGTACGGCGACGGTAATTTGCGAGGTTGCGGAAATAGCTGCCTCCAGCCGGGCTTTGCCGTCGCGCAAATGCCGTGCGATATTTTCCACGACGACGATGGAGTCGTCCACCAGCAGGCCCAGCGAGAGAACAAAACCCGCGATGGTCAGCTGATTGAGTGAAAAG
>JAUSQH010000496.1 GCA_030652895.1 Alphaproteobacteria bacterium | reverse complement strand
CCTCGCGCACTTCGTCCAGCTTGAACGGCTTGATAATAGCCATTACGAGTTTCATGGGTGTATGTCCTCTCCCATCTGGTTAGTTCCTATGGGATTGAACTCAAGAACTGTGCCGGTTTGTGATATTCCTAAATAATTGGTAAGATTCACGGATTCAGCGGGAATTGCGACATGATCCGGATATGATTTTAAAGGTTTCAATCTGAAACGATGATTATTTAGGCGATTTGCACAATAAATAGGCGACCCACTATGCCCTCAACGCGGTTCGACGCTGACATAATCCTGGTAGGCGGAGGTTTGGTTGGCCTGTCTTTCGCTATCGCGGCCGGGCAGGCCGGGCTCTCTGTGCTTGTGCTGGACGCCGCGCCCCCTGCTGCCAGCCTTGCGCCAGGTTTCGATGGCCGCGTGTCTGCGCTTGGCCGGGCGTCAACCCGGTTAATGGGGGCGCTGGGTGTGTGGCCGCGGTTGACACCATATGCGCAACCTATTCTGGATATTATTGTCACGGACGGGCGCGTCGGCAGCGGTCCTTCACCCCTTGGCCTGCATTTTGATCATCTGGACGGCAATCCGGATACATCCGGACAGGCGCTTGGCCATATCATTGAGAACCGCCACATCCGGGCGGCGCTATACAATAAGATTTCAGGAATAGAACAGATTTCCATTCGCGCCCCGGCAAAGGTGCTTGCGGCGCGGTCTGACGGCTATGGGGCAACCGTACAACTGGCGGACGGCGCCAGCGTACGCGGGCATCTATGTGTGGCGGCGGATGGCAGGGAATCTGTTTTGCGCAAGGCGGCAGGCATTAAATCCATCGCCTGGGATTATGCCCAGTCCGGTATTGTCGCGACCGTGCTGCATGCGCAACCTCACGGTGGTCTGGCGCACGAATATTTTCTGCCTGGCGGTCCGTTCGCCGTCCTGCCCATAACCGGTAATCGTTCTTCTCTGGTGTGGACCGAACCGACACGGCGCGCTCAGGCGCTGATGGCGTTGAATCACGCCGACTTTGATAGCGAGTTGCGCGCGCGCTTCGGCAGCCAGTGGGGTGAGATCAAAAGCGAAGGGCCGCGCTGGGTGTATCCGCTTTCGTTTCATCATGCCCGTGACTATGTGGTGGATCGTCTGGTGCTTGCGGGGGATGCCGCGCACACCATTCATCCGATTGCCGGGCAGGGCCTAAATCTGGGCTTGCGCGATGTGGCAGCATTGGCCGAAGTACTGGTGGATGCGCACCGGCTGGGTCTGGATATTGGCGCCGCGACTGTGCTGGAGCGCTATCAGGCATGGCGGCGGTTTGACAATGTCAGCCTTGCCGCCGTGACGGATATACTTAATCGCCTGTTCTCCAATGACGTGCCGCTGTTGCGTCTGGCCCGCGATATCGGCCTGGGCATTGCCGGACAGATCGGGCCGTTGCGCCGATTGGCCATGCGCCATGCGGCGGGAGATGTGGGAAAATTACCGCGCCTGATGACAGGCGATGCGCTGTAACCCCCGTCACGGGCAGAGTTTATAGCCGCCCTGTTCGGTGATCAGCAGTCGGGCGCTGGAAGGGTTTTCCTCGATCTTTTGGCGCAGGCGGTAAATGTGCGTTTCCAGCGTATGGGTGCTGACAGCAGAATTATAACCCCACACTTCGTGCAGCAGCACGTCGCGCCCGATTACCTGATCGGTGGCGCGATAGAGAAATTTCAGGATCGCGGTTTCTTTTTCCGTCAGCCGGATTTTACCGGCGGTATCTTTATGCACCAGTATTTTAGCGGATGGCTTGAATTTATAGGGGCCGATGTCGAAGATAGCGTCTTCGCTTTGCGCATGCTGGCGTAAGTGCGCCCGCACGCGGGCCAGTAAAACCCCATAGCGAAATGGTTTGGTGACATAATCATTGGCGCCGGATTCGAGCCCAAGAATGGTGTCGGCCTCCGAATCGGCCCCGGTCAGCATGATGACCGGACATTTTACACCCTGGTTGCGCATCTTCCGGCACGCCTCGCGCCCGTCCATGTCCGGCAATCCAACGTCAAGAAGCACGATGTCCGCCGCTTCCTCCTGCAGCCATTGCAGCCCCTCCACTGCGCGATGCACGAGATGGCATGAAAATTCGCCATGCAAACCGAATTGCTCAGATAGGGACTCCGCCAACATCCGGTCATCATCTACGATAAGCAGGCGTTTTTGCAAATAGTCGGGCGCACCCTGAATTTGAACCTTTTTCTGAACCTGGAGCATAGCAATCCGTCCTTTGCAGAAAATCTCTCAATTTCGCCGCTGTATTGCGGATACCGCACACATGGCTGTGTGGTTAGCAATTAATTTATGTCTTGTCGGGAAGCATAGCATGTGCATTTTGTCACATATGTCCATTTCTAATACTTCCGCTAAATTGGCAGCCCGAAAAATATACAGCGAAAGCCGGTCATGACGGTATCAAAATTTACTTTATCCCCGGTCGTGGCGGTTGAGCGCGCCATTGGCGATTTTCGCCGTGGGCTGCCGGTGGTGCTAAGTGAACCCGATGCGCCGCCTCTGCTCGCGGTGGCGGCGGAACTGGCCCGGCCCGAGACGTTGCACGTGCTGACGGCGTGGGCTGGCGCGGCGCCCCATCTGGCACTAACCCATCAGCGGGCGGCTACTCTTAAAATTCGCCTGTACACTCCCAATGTGGTGTTATTGCCGCAAAGCGCCGTTGGGGGTTGGCAAACCGCAGAGACGGCAAAATCTCTGGCGGACCCGTCGCGGGATCTGGAATATCCCTTGCGGGGGCCATTTCATGCTGCGCGCACGCTTCAAGGCAGTGGCTGGATGGCGGCTATAAAACTGGCGAAACTGGCGCATTTGCTGCCCGCCGTCATTGCGGCCGGGTTGCCTGAAGCGCAATCTGCCCCCGACTTTGCCCAGGCGAACCAGCTGCTACAGGTCAGTACGCAAGCGGTGCTGTCCTATGACGTGGCGGCTGCCACAGAGCTGGTGCAGGTTGCGGGCGCCCGGGTACCGTTGGCCGGGGCGGAAGAGGCGCGCTTGATCGCCTTTCGTCCCAAAGACGGCGGGCTTGAGCATTTTGCCATCGTGATCGGCGATCCGGACCGGCGTCGGCCGGTGCTGGCGCGGCTGCATTCGGAATGTTTTACGGGCGATCTGATCGGATCGCTGAAATGCGATTGTGGTGAACAGTTGCGCGGCGCGATCAAGCAGATCAATGAAGCGGGCGGCGGTATTTTGCTGTATCTGGCCCAGGAAGGGCGCGGTATCGGTCTGATCAACAAGCTGCGCGCCTATGGCCTGCAGGATCAGGGTTTTGACACCAATCAGGCCAATGAGCGGCTGGGTTTTTCGGCGGATGAACGGATTTTTCTGCCCGCCGCGCGCATGCTGACCTTATTAGGGTTCAGCCAGGTCCGGCTGATGAGTAATAATCCGTCCAAGGTGTCCGGGCTGGAGCAGTTGGGCGTACGCGTTGTGGAGCGGGTGCCGCACCATTTCCCAAGCAATGAACATAACTGGTTCTATCTCAACACCAAACGCGACAAAAGCGGACACCTGCTTTAGCCGGGCAATATTTTCCTGTCATCCTTATAAGCAGACGGCTTTCCAGCTTAAGCCTTTGAATTATTTGAAGTCATTTCTGGCCCGGCCTTTGCGTGGCTAGAGCCATGTCTATAGACCCTCACCTTTCCGGCCCCCCCGCAGACTATACTGGCCGCTATTACGCGTTGCCGTTGCGGGGCCGCCTGACCCCCTATGAGGGAGGCACTTTCGCCAACGGACCCAGCACTATCCCTGGGCACGACCAGAAAGAAGCCGAAAAACCCGAAAAAAAGGCGGGTTTTTCGTTCGCGGGTTTTCTCGATATGATCAACCCGCTGCAGCATATCCCGATTGTTTCCAGTTTGTACCGGCGCATCACCGGCGACGAAATTACCCCGGTTGGCCGGATTGCAGGTGATGCGCTGTTTTTTGGTCCGGTTGGTTTTGCCGCTGGGCTCATCAATACGGTAATCGAGAAAGTCACCGGAAAGGACCCCGGCGGCCATATCATGACCGCCTTGCTGGGGGACAAGGAAAAGGCTCCGGACCCTCTCAACATGATCGCGCAGGATGACTCTGACGATGGTGTAAATAATGTGCTGGCCGCCATACCACAGCCCAGTTTGCAGCGCGGCAGGGTGACGGTAGCACATCCAAAAGCCATTGAGGCCCCTGTGTCTCTAGACCCCGCAACCTTTGACGCGCTGGCCCGCACCATTGGCGGTACAGAGCCTCTCGCGCATCTGGTGCGACCGCCACGTTCAGATACCCAAGATACCAGTGATACCAAAGACACCACGCCAACCGCACCTGCCAGCTCTGCTGCCGCCACTAACTATAATGATGCGCTAATCCGCATGCAGCAGGGGCTGGAGCGGTATCAGGCGCAGCGGCCGGGACTGGCTCTGACATATACTGACTAGCCGGCCCGCATCTCGTCGCCGCAAACAATTTCGAACACAGCTTCAGGGGATTTTTGGAGGTGCTGGCTGCTGCCGCGCGCCCTCGATCCAAAGCTGCATGGCGGGCAGATTCCACACCGCCTCCATATAGGCGCTGCACGCGGCGTCACATACGACGCCGTAGGTACGAAAGCGGCTGACCACCGGCGCATACATCGCATCGGCGATGCTGAAGGCGCCAAACAGAAACGGGCCGCCTGCGCCAAATTGCGCGCGGGCGTCGCGCCAGATTTCCTGCACCCGTGCGATGTCGCTGGCCACGCCTTCCTTATCAAGGTCTTGCCCTGGATGGCTGCCCAGCATGTCCATGGGCATATGTATGCGCAAGGGCGCAAAACCTGAATGCATTTCTGCGCTGATTGAACGCGCCATGGCGCGCGCGGCCTTATCCGCCGGCCATAATTGTTTTTCCGGAAACTGCTCCGCCACATATTCGGCGATCGCCAGGCTATCCCAGATCACCAGCCCGTTATGCTTGAGCACGGGCACATGCCCGGCGGGCGAATGCCGCACGATGTTCTGCTTGCTGTCCGGCAGCCGCAGCCGCACCGGAAGTTCCTCGAATTCGATCCCGGCCATGCGCAACAGCAGCCAGGGCCGCAACGACCAGGACGATGTATTTTTGTCTCCGATAACCAAAGTGAATTCCGGCATATTGTCCTCATATGTAAAGCGCGGTCTAGCCCCTTACAGGGAATGTACAGACCGCGCCCACTATATGTTATATTGCGCCCATGATCACTGAACTGAACGAACGTTCGCGGCAGATTTTCCGGGCCTTGGTGGAAGCCTATCTGGCTGAAGGTGCTCCCATAGGGTCCAAGAGTATCGCGTCGCAACTCCCCACATTGCTCAGTTCCGCCACCATCCGTAACGTGTTGAAGGATCTGGAGGCGATGGGGTTGCTGTATGCGCCGCATACAAGTGCGGGGCGCATCCCTACGCAGACAGGCCTGCGCATGTTTGTCGATGCGCTGCTGGAAATCGGTAATGTGACGGAGAGCGAAGCGCGCGAAATTGAGGCTATGGCTGCGGCCAACGGCGCCAAGATGGAGGATGTGCTGGCCGACGCTACCAGTCGGCTGTCGGGGCTGGCGCGGTGCGCCGGGCTGGTGCTGTCGCCCAAGCACGAGCCGCTGCTGAAACATATTGAGTTCGTGCATATCGGCCCGGGTCAGGCGTTGACGGTGATCGTCGGCCAGGACGGTCACGTGGAAAACCGCCTGATCACGGTGCCGCTGGGTATGACCGCAGGTGCTCTGCAGGAGGCCAGCAACTATCTGAATGCGCGGCTGCTGGGCCGTACCCTGGAAGAGGCGCGCCGCGAAATTCTGGCGGAGCTGGAATCCAAGCGGATGGAACTGGACGAGCTGAGCAGTAAGGTTGTGGAGGCAGGTCTGGCGGTCTGGGGCGGCGGGCATAATCGCAATGCAGGCGCGTCGCTGATCGTGCGCGGCCATTCCAATCTGCTGGAGGACGTGCACGCGCTGGAAGATCTGGAGCGCATTCGCACTTTGTTCGAGGATCTTGAAGGTCAGAACGATCTGATCCAGTTGTTGGAGCTGGCGCGCAACGCTGACGGGGTACGTATTTTTATCGGCTCGGAAAACAAGCTGTTCAGCCTGTCCGGCTCGTCCCTGGTGCTATCGCCCTACCGCAACAAGAATGAACAAATCGTGGGTGTTATTGGGGTTATCGGCCCGACAAGGTTGAATTATGCCCGGATCATCCCCATGGTTGACTATACTGCCAAGATTGTTGGCCAATTGTTGTCCTGAACGCGCTCTGCTATAGAGTGCGGCTGCAAAAATTAGTGGATTGATGATGAGCGAAGTTGAACACGAACCTGAGGGTAGCCCCCAGGAAGAAAATATCGAGATACAGCAGGACGCGCCGCCGCCCGGTCCGGAAGAAATCATTGCGGGTCTGGAAGCCGAGGTTGCCGGGCTTAAGGACCAGCTTTTGCGTGCTGTGGCCGAGACGGAGAATATCCGCCGCCGTGCCGCCAAGGAAAAGCAGGACGCCAGCAAATTCGCCATTGCCAGCCTCGCGCGCGACCTGCTGGCGGTGCCCGATACACTGGATCGCGCCCTTGGCAGTATTCCGCCAGAGGTGCGCGAACAGGAAGGCGTGGTTAACGTGATTGAGGGAATGGAACTGACTCAACGCCAGCTACTGGGTATTTTTGAGCGTCACGGGATCAAACCTATCCACCCCATGGGCGAAAAATTCGATCCGAACTTCCATCAGGCGATGTTTGAAGCCCCGGATACGGGCCAGCCGGACGGCACTATCGTACAGATTCTGCAGATGGGCTATATCATTGGCGACAGACTGTTGCGCCCCGCGACGGTCGGTGTTGCCAAAGGGGGCGCACAGAACCCCGGGTCGCCCGGCAGCACAGTTGATACATCGGCGTGAAATGACGCTTGAGCAGGTTCAGGGCCCCTGATGCAAAGCTACCCCAGATACCAATTTTTCTTGTTTCACCAAGTCGCCGTGGGTTGCGGGCTGGGCGGGCGGCCACTATATACCCTTCACACAGCAGGCCTTTATTGAGCATGGCTGAGCAAGTGCTATGACACGGGGTCATATGCATAAACTAATTGTTAATGGGGGCCTTACGGGCGCCATTGTGGCCCGGCAGACCTGCCGCAGGAGTGAATGAACATGGCAAAAGTAATCGGTATTGACCTTGGTACGACGAATTCTTGCGTCGCCATCATGGACGGCGCCACGCCTCGTGTGATTGAAAACGCGGAAGGATCCCGCACCACCCCCTCGATCGTCGCGTTCACCGAAGATGGCGAGCGTCTGGTTGGCCAGCCCGCAAAACGCCAGGCGGTGACGAATCCTGAAAACACGCTATTTGCCATCAAACGTCTGATCGGGCGGTCCAACGATGATCCTACGGTGCAAAAAGACGCCAAAATGGTGCCCTATAAGATTATCAAGGCCGCCAATGGCGACGCCTGGGTTGAGGCCCATGGCCAGAAATATTCCCCCAGCCAGATTTCCGCCTTCATTCTGCAAAAGATGAAGGAGACCGCCGAAGCCTTTCTGGGCGAAAAGGTTGAACAGGCCGTAATCACGGTGCCGGCCTATTTCAGTGACGCCCAGCGTCAGGCCACCAAAGACGCCGGCAAAATCGCCGGCCTGGAAGTGCTGCGCATTATCAATGAACCCACTGCCGCGTCCCTGGCTTATGGCC
>JAUSQH010000487.1 GCA_030652895.1 Alphaproteobacteria bacterium | reverse complement strand
CCTCGCGCGCGGCCGCGGCGGCCATGACTTCCATAACGATGAACGGGGAGATGTTGCTGCGGGAAGAGCGTTTCATGCATTGTTGCCTGTATTTCTGAAATTGTAGCCCAAGTGTGACAGGAGATACATTGTTATGCGATGGTCGCGATGCATATTTGCGACAATTACGGATTAGCTGGAATTTGGATGTGACCACCGCAAGTGAACTGATCACGCAGCTCTATGTCGGTTATTATGACCGCGCGCCGGATTCCGGGGGGTTAAACTATTGGGTGGGGCGTTTCAATGCAGGCATGTCGTTGCTGGAAATTGCCCAGAGTTTTTCGGTACAAAGCGAAACCCGTTCTTCGTACAGCTTCCTGGCCGTCCCGAGCGTGGGTTCGGCGGATGGTTTTCTCGATTCTGTCTATCAGAACCTGTTCAATCGCACGATTGACGCCGAAGGGCTGAGCTACTGGAAGGGCGAACTGGCGTTGGGAAAACCGGTTGGCCGGGTGATTGTCGACATTATTAGCGGCGCGCAGGGCGACGACAGAACCATTGTCGACAACAAGACCACGGTTGGCCAGTTTTACGTCACCCGTCTGGTGGATAGCCCAAACCAGACTTTCCGTATATCTGAGGCGCGCCAGGTATTGGACGGGGTGAATACTACGGCCGATTCAGTAAACAGTGCGCAGGCGCTGGCGGCTGCGCTGCTAGCCGAAAATCTGACATTGACTTTCAATGACCCCTCCGGCATGCTGGCGCCGTTCGAGGCTGCGATCCGCCAGAGTGTGCATGTGGCCTGGGATATGTGGGAAGTGTATTTCACACGCGACGCGCCGATCGAAATAGAAATAGCTTACTCAGCGACCTCAGGGTTTCTGGCGTCGGCCCGTTCACTGGTGACCCAGTTTACGGGTACGATGGACCAGGGAAGACAGGTCTTTCAGGCTGGCGCCGCCTATGAAATCGCAACAGGGATCGACCCGAATGGCTCTGCGGTTGACGGCGAAATAATCCTGGGCGCTAATCTTTCCCAATTGGTTTTTCGCTCTTCATTGAGCGAGCCGGTGCCTTTTGACAAGTTTGATGGAATTTCAGTTTTCGCCCATGAGATTGGCCATATATTGGGTTTTAGCGCCGGTAATAACTTGTCCGGAAATGTGATTAACGCTTTCGAACGTTATCTAAATGGCTCCGGCAATCCGGCCTTCACCGGTCCTGCCGCCGTAGCCGCCAATGGCGGCGTTCCGGTCCTTTTGAACCCGAATGGCCCGTCTCACCTTGCCAATTCTTCGGACCTGATGGCTGCGCTAATTTCCAACGGGCAGGAACGGGGGGTTACGCCGCTGCATATCGCCATCCTGCAGGATACGGGCCTGCCCGTATCCGTGCTTGGCGCGGGCGGCCTGGTATAGGAAATACCGGCTTATATTTTTTGATTTTTCATCCAGCGCGTGAAACGGCGGACAGCAAAAAAAGGCTGGCGCGGCCCGTTCTGTCCTTATTCCCTTTCCCGCTAACCCCTTTTTCTCTTCATATAATTTTTCTTTTACCAATAGCGCAGGGCGTTATGGGATGTACCGCCTCGCTCGCACCGTAAACACTATATTCATAGTAAATATTACATTTACTATGAATATAGTGTTTACTATAAGAATAAATCTCTCAATTAATCAAATATAAATTCATTATTACTAGTATATCCGCTCCCGAAGAACTCGGCGGAGTGAGATATATGTCGGCCCAAACAGCGCTGATTACCCAGTTATATGTCGGATATTTCAACCGCGCGCCGGATCCCGATGGGCTGGCTTATTGGACCGGACAATTGCAGTCCGGCATGTCGGCGGTTTCGATTGCTGATAATTTTTCCCGTCAGACGGAAGCAACCTCGGTTTATAGTTTTCTGTCCAACCCGGTGAACACGTCTGCGGACGGGTTTTTGAACGCTGTTTACAGCAATTTGTTCAATCGCGCTCCGGACGCCGCCGGCCTCGCCTATTGGAAGGGCGAGTTGGCTGCGGGAAAGCCGGTTGGCCGGATGATTGTTGATATTGTCAGCGGCGCCCAGGGCGGCGATCGGACGGTTGTCGACAACAAGGTCGCAGCGGCCCGGAGTTATGTTGACGGGCTTGGGCCTGTTCCGGGTGAAAGTTTCCGCGTTGACGACGCCCGCCGCGCCGTGGCGGGTGTCGGTGCAAGCAACCCCTCTGTTATTCAAACAGACCAGGCGCTGCAGAATTTGGGGGCCGGTAATGGCCTGACAATTACGATTCTCGACGCCTCCGGCACGCTGGCGCCTTATGAAACCGGAATCCGTCAAAGTGTGTCGGCGGCCTGGGATATGTGGGCGGTACATTTTACCCGTACGGCTCCGATTGAAATTGAGATCACTTTTCAACGTAGCGACCCGGGTGTGCTGGCGTTTGCGGGTTCTTTGGTAGAACTCTATACCGGGGAGATATTTAATGGCCGCCGTGTCACCCAGACAGGGGTAGGCGTGGAGCTGCAGACGGGGCGCGACCCCAATGGCAGTACTGCTGATGGCCGGATTACCATCGCCACGGACCCTTCGCGGCTGGTGTTCCGGGACTCGGTCGATGATCCAATGCCGCGCGACAAATTCGACGCCCTGTCGATTTTTGCCCATGAATTCGGACATGTACTTGGCTTTCGCAGCGCTCTGGATAGCAACGGCCGCCCACTGCAGACAGGTTTCGTGACCAATTACGACCGGTATGTCAGCGGCGTCGAAGCCAATAGCCTGAACTTTCTGGGTCCCCAGGCGGTGCAAGCCAAAGGCGGCGCCATCGCGCTGGCCAACTCAGGTCCCGCGCATTTGGGAACGAGCGGCGATCTTATGGCCACCTCGCTTGGAATAGGGCAAACCAAAGTTGTGGGAGTGCTTGATATCGCGGTGTTGCATGATCTTGGTCTGCCGGTTTCACTCGCAGCATTTACCGGGTTTGCCTAGCTGACAGCTAGGCGTTTTCATACGTCGCGGATCGTGATAGCCTTTCTCCGCCAAACCGGCTAACACCGAAAAGGGGAGGATCAGCCATGAGCAATACCGCTATCGTGAAGGATTTTATTGCCGCCTGGGAAGCCCAGGATCTGGATCGGGTCATGGGTTTTTTCACCGACGACGCTGTGTATCACAATATCCCCATGCCGGTGCTGAATGGCGTTGCCGACATTCGTAAAACGATTGCGGGTTTTATCGGGATGGGCGAAAAGCTTGTGTTCGAAACGCATCATATCGCGGAGGCGTCTGGCGGCGTCGTGATGACAGAACGCACGGACAAATTTCTGATGAATGGCCAGTGGCTGGAGCTGCCGGTAATGGGCGTATTTGAAATTAAAGACGGCAAGATCGCCAAGTGGCGCGACTATTTTGACCTGGGGCAATTCCAAACCCAGGTGGCGGCGATATCGAGCCAGAAAGTTGCCGAGTAAGTAATATTCAGTCCAAGGAGTATTAAGTAGTGCTGTCCAGAATTTATCAACCATCCAAAACGGCGATGCAATCGGGAAAATCAAATACCGAAAACTGGGTAATTGACTTCGAACCCGAAGCCGCAAAGAAGATCGAACCACTCATGGGCTGGACCAGTGCTTCTGACATGCGTCATACCGAACTTCGCATGCGATTTGATAGCCGGGAGGCGGCGATTTCCTTTGCGGAAAAACACGGTCTGGCTTATCAGCTCATTGAGCCCCGTCGTCCACGGCGGGTTCTCAAAGCCTATGCGGATAATTTCCGTTTCGACCGCACTACGCCCTGGACGCATTAAGCGCACCCTGCTGATTGCTACATTTCAGCGGGGCGGTTATGCTTGAGGCGGTCTCACATGTGCCCGTAGCTCAGCTGGATA
>JAUSQH010000483.1 GCA_030652895.1 Alphaproteobacteria bacterium | reverse complement strand
AGGCTGGCGATAACCGTCCAGAAGAGGAACGCTGCTAAACGCCTGTCGAGAAAGGCGGCGAAAGCGAACCCCATGATCCCGATTGCGGCAGCCTGACGAATGCCCGACATCGGCATATTGATGATCAGAATGGGAAAGAGCAGGATCAGGAAGCTGAGCGGGTCCGGTTGCCGTTTTGCGAGAGCATGCATGCCTGCAAAAAACAAAGCCGATGAGATAACGTTTAGCCACGGATACGGCAGATCAAATCCGTTGAGCAGACCGATGATTCCAATCCAGAGCGGATCTTGTACATCGAGAATTTCGCCGCCAGTCGTGGAGCTGAAAAGTCGATACTGATGTAGATAGCCCCACCAGTCGCAACCAACCTCGAATCGGAACGCGGAAAACAGGAACAATCCAAGAAGAACGGGAAAATAGAGCTGGTGTTGCAGCGTGGAATTCCCGATCGCCCGGTAGCCGACAAGGAAGAGAGCGCCCATGATCACGACATACAACATGGCTTAGGGACGCCCCCTCTCCGCGATCTTGCACAGCATCTCGGCCACCTTTGGGCCCCATTTCTGTAGGGAATAGTGTTCCTCGATCTTGCGGCGCCCGGCGGCTCCCATACGTCGTCTCAGTTCCGGGTCACTCAAAAGTATCGTCAATGCTTGGCGCCACTCGGCCTCCGTTGTCGCCAGGAATCCATTGACGCCATGCTCGACAATCTCGCAGTTCACACCGACCGGAGAGGCAATGACGGGAAGGCCACATGCCATATACTGAATCAATTTGTAGCCGCACTTGCCGCGCGTCCAGGGTGTGTCCGGGAGTGGCATGACGCCGATGGTCATCTCGTGCAGATCACGCAGTTCCGCCTGCTCATTCCACTTCCGGTACTCAAGGTCGGGCAATTCTGGAATCTGCTCGCCGGACCCAACAACGAGAACCCGGCCCGAGAACTCTCCAACCGCCTCCCTGAGGCCCTTCAGATGCGGCTCGACAAATTTCCATGTTGACGGCGAACCGATCCAACCCACGACCGGCCGCGCGCCTTCTTTGGCGGGCGTTGCTGGACAGTACGCTTCAATGTCGACAACCGTCGGGACGATTGTCGAATTTTGATTGTACTGACGCGCCCAATCCAGGAGATAGGCATTGCCACACATGTTCAGATGCGCACGCCGGACGACGGGCCCAAGTTTCTCGGACAACACCAACCTGACCGGCTTGTATCTGTGGAGGTCGTAGTTGTGGAAAACCGCATCATCAAGATCATAGATCAGCGGGATATTTCTCAAAGTCGGAAGGAGCTCGAACACTGAGGGAAGGAACGGAAACGTTTCGTAGTGAAGCCAGATTGCGTCGCAGTCCTTATACGTTAAAAGTACTCTAAGGCGATTTATATAGCTCGATAATACAACTTTCGAACTTGGTCTTTCGTTGGAGAATATGCTTTTCAGGTATGCATTGGGGAACAACGGAGATATGCAAAGATCCAGCCCGCATACTTCCAGGTATGGTTTATACTGAACAAATCTTTGTCGAGTGCTGGCGGCGAGGTCACCGTATTTGGTGAGCGCAAGAATCTTTCGAGACATAATGGATAAATTCGCACTTCTACTCTGGAGTGACGCCCATGACGGCGATACGAAGTCTGAAGTGAATATCGGAGCTGAAAGCCGCCATCATTCTTGGGTTTGAACCAAAAACTTTTTGTATCTGACGTTCGACACAAATGGAAAATTTCGGAGCGATACGGTTCAGAGGTGTGAACGTCTGGTTCTGGTAGTTGACTTCAACGATCTCCCCATGCGGAGAGAGCAACGATCTCATCTCACTTTCGCATAGCGTTGTCCTGTCAAAAGTCTGCGATGCCACATAACGATTGGACCAATCTCGATTTACGCGCTTTGACATTTTCAGCGCACTCGCGATCAGTCGCTGGAGCCTGGACTCGACACTCCTGTTGTTTGTGAACGTTATGGACAGTTCCGCATCACGATCCGCTAGCTCCTGAATTCGACGCAGCGCTTCCTGTATATCCGGGATGCTCATATAGGTCGTCACGCCCAGCATGAAAAATTGTTCGATTGTTCCGCTGAGAGGACTCAACACCGACGAGTTCACCGTACCTACAATCCGGCGGTCTTCCGGTATGCTCGAATTGTTCAGCATGGAACTGGAGATATCGACGGCCCAAAAATCGTCGAACGATATTTTTTTGTCGATCAGATAATTGTAAAGCTGACCGGTGCCGGCGCCAATGTCGAGCACGATACCCATCGGCTGTCTCGCATTTTGCACGGCGGCCTTCAGACGCTCCTCAAAAAAATGCGCCAGAAAGCTGTTTTTCTGTTTGTCATACTTGAAGTTGTACGTGCTCGCTATGCTGTTGAAGAAATCCGCGACGGTGCTTCGGGTCATTGAACTACTCGCAGTTGTGAGATTTGACAGCAAACCCGTAGAACGGAATCGGATCGGTGTCATAGAAACTCTTGTGCCCGGAACCCGCGGCACTCGGGCCACTTCCCGCCTCGACCGAAAGTGGAAACGGCAAGAACCGCCATCGCTTACTCGCAGCCGTGTCGCTGTTCTTTTCGAGAGCAAATATTTTTGGGGAAGCCACCAGGCGAACCTCCGGGTCAGTCGATGTCCGGCTTGATCATCCACGCTTTGAGCGTGTCTCCGGTGCCGGTGATCGTCAACGCTGCATTCACCAGCCACTTCGCCGCCCGCAAGCTGTACGACCCTGAGATTCTCGACCGCAGCTCGTTGGACTCTTGAACCCGCACCGAACCGCTTGTGAGCTGACGCGGCGCCCCTGATCCGCAGCTCAAGACTGCTTTCAACCGTCCGAGATCGAGCCCGGTTGTTTCCGTCTTGAGGATTTCCAGGCCCGCCGACGTCCCGAGACTGGCGACAGACCGGCTTGTGTAGAAGCTGATATGTTCCGGATAGGCGATCATCCTGAACTCCTGTCCTTCGAGATAGCGCAGCACCGAATTGAAATTCGGCGTCGTGAGGTAGAACAGCCCGCCTCCACGAAGCATTTCGGTGATCGTGGATATTTCCTCAAATCCGTTATTGATGTGCTCGAACACTTCGAAAGAAGTGACCACATCAAACTTCAGGGGGTCGAAGGTTGCAGCTTTCAACACTCCAGTCGAAACGGAGATTTCCGCCGCTTCGCAAAGCACAACAGCGGCAGGCGAATATTCTGTGCCATGGACCGCCCAGCCTCGTCTTTTCGCTTCGATCAGGAAATCTCCCTGCCCGCAACCCACATCCAGAATATGATTGGTCTTTCGGTATTTCTCGAACTTGTCGAGAAGCCGGTTATAGCTCGCGCGCGTAGGCGCAGGGCAATTTTTCCGAACGGAGTAGGCGTAATTTGCATAATGGGCATCAAGAACCTCGGCGGAGGGGATTCGCACGTCGAAGATAAAGTGACAG
>JAUSQH010000479.1 GCA_030652895.1 Alphaproteobacteria bacterium | reverse complement strand
ATGAAATCCTTGCGCAGCACCGGCAGCAAAACCGCGTTGCGGGCCTGCGTCAGATATTCGGGTGCGCCCTGAAATGACGGCGTATCGGTCAAGACCGAAAGACAGGCCGCGCCGCCCGCCTCATAGGCTCGGGCAAGACTGGCCGGATCAAAGTCCGCGCGGATGAGACCTTTTGATGGGCTGGCTTTTTTGATTTCGGCGATCAACCCATAGTCGCCATGCGCCACTTTGGTGGCCAGCGCCTTCGCAAAACCGCGCACAGGTTGAGCCTCCCGCGCCTCTTCCTCCAGTTGACCCAATGGCTTATCACGCTTTGCTACAGCGATTTCTTGCAACTTATAGGCCCCGATCCTACTCAGAATATCACTCATGGCGCGGGCCTGCCGTTTGACAGGGCCACAAGGCGCTGCAACACCATTGCGGCCTTGCCGCTATCAATCGCCTCTGACGCCAGGGCGACCCCTGCTTTCAAATCCATGACCTTGCCCGCCACGACCAGCGCGGCCGCCGCATTCAGCAATACAATATCCCGGTAGGCCGTTTTATGACCGGCCAGCAGATCACGAAGGGCATTTGCATTGGCTTCGCTATCGCCCCCGAGCAGGTCTACGGGCTGCGCCAGTTCCAGACCGGCGTCTGCAGGATTAACCTCGAAACTCCGCACAGCGCCATTTTCCAGCGCCGCCACATAGCTTGGCCCGGTAGTGGTCAACTCGTCCAACCCATCCGAACCATGCACCACCCAGGCGCGCTCGGTTCCAAGGTTCGCCAGCACATGCGCTAGCGGCACAAGCCATTCACGTGCGAACACGCCAATCAACTGGCGTTTCGTACCCGCCGGATTGGACAGCGGACCCAGCAAATTGAAGATCGTGCGGGTGCCGAGCTCCACACGCGCCGGGCCGACATGTTTCATAGCCCCGTGATGACGCGGGGCCATCATGAAGCCAAGCCCTGCTTTGGCAATACATTCACTGACCACTTCAGGTGAAGTTTCAATGTTAACCCCAAGTGAAACCAGAACTTCTGCCGAACCGGACTTGGAGGAAAGCGCGCGATTGCCATGCTTGGCGACCGGCACCCCGCAGGCGGCAACGACAAAGGCCGCCGCGGTTGAAATGTTGAAGGTGCCGGACGCATCGCCGCCCGTGCCGCAGGTGTCGATGGCGCTGGCCGGCGCATCCACCCGCAGGACCTTTCCCCGCATCACACCAGCGGCGGCGGTAATTTCGTCCACTGTCTCGCCGCGCACCCGCAGTGCCATCAGAAAGCCGCCAATCTGCGCCGCAGTTGCCTCACCAGACATCATGATCTCGAACGCATGGCGTGCCTGCGCCAGATTAAGTGGCGCACCCGTGGCAACATGGGCCAGTAATGTCTTGAACTCGTTCATGCCGGTTCCCACTCCGGCACATTCGCGCCGGTCAGCAGCAGGAAGTTGCGCAGCAATTCATGGCCATATTGCGAGGCGATGCTTTCCGGGTGAAACTGCACCCCGTGCACCGGATGGCTGCGATGGGAAATCCCCATGATCACACCATCCGATGTATGCGCGGTCACCTCGAGACACTCGGGAAGACTGCCGCGATCAATCTCCAGGCTGTGATACCGCGTTGCCTGAAAATTCTCCGGCAAGCCTTTGAATAAGCCCGAATTCGTGTGCGAAATCGCACTCATCTTACCGTGCATAACGGGATTGCTCCGCACGATTTTGCCGCCATAAGCCTGACCGATACATTGATGCCCCAGACAGACACCCAATATCGGAATAGCGCCGTTCACCTCGTTGATCAGATCGAGGCAAATCCCCGCCTGATCCGGATCACATGGCCCGGGAGAAATAACAATGCCCGACGGTTTACGGGCAATAATTTCTTGCGGCGTGGCCTTGTCATTGCGAACGACCTCCGCCCTCGCCCCCAGCTCCCCCAGGAAGTGAACCAGATTATAGGTAAAACTGTCGTAATTATCGATCAGGACAAGCATAAGATACCCAATGACCTTCTACGGGGTGCAGTTGCTATTATCATATCGCAGTGCGGCCCGAAGGGGTCAAGGGAGTAGATACGTCGGTAGTGTAGATACTAATTTTGTATAAACAGCGATGCCTATCGCGCATTCAGGCCGCTTGACCCGGCCCTGTCCCCTGCGCGAAGCTGCTCCCTTCACAATAAGCGCGGGGGACAACCCCTGCCATAACAGGGAGGCGCCGGGGTCAGCCCGCGCGAAATCAGCATGAAAGACGTAAAAGGAAAAGTGGCGTTCATCACCGGCGGGGCCAGCGGCATGGGGCTGGGCATGGCCCGGGCCTTCGCCGCGGCAGGCATGAAAGTCATGATCGCCGACATCGAAGCAGGACCCGCGCAAAAGGCCGTGGATGAACTGAAAGCCAAAGGCTATGAAGCCGCCTGCGTAAAGGTGGATGTCACCAAGCTGGAGGATGTGCAGGCCGCCGCCAAGAAAACCATCGATACCTTCGGCAAGGTACATGTGCTGTGCAACAATGCGGGCATCGCCATCGGCGGCAAATCCGAGACCGCCAGCATGCGCAACTGGCATTGGGTGATGGACGTAAATCTGTGGGGCGTGGTGCACGGGTTGCAGGTGTTCATGCCCCTGATCAAGGAGCATGGCGAGGGCGGCCATGTGCTGAATACCGCATCGATGGCGGGCATGTACGGCATCCGCAATTCGGGCCCCTATAACGCCTCGAAGTTCGCCGTGGTCGGCATCACCGAAACGATGATGGGCGAAAACCGCAAGACCGGCATTGGCGTCTCGCTAATGTGCCCCGGCGTGGTGAACACCAATCTCGGCACTTCCGGGCGTAACCGGCAGGAAGATTATGGCGGCGCTGTGGGCGAGAAAGAATCCGGCCTCGGCGCGCTGACCCAGGGACTTGATCCCGATATTGTCGGCAAGCTGGTGCTGGAGGCGATCCAGGAGGATCAGCCCTATATCTTCACTGATCCCGCGCTGCGCAATCTGGTTGAGCTGCGCACCAAACGCATTCTGGCGGGCTATGACTGGGCCGACAAGGCCAAGGCGCTGCAGGGTGCCGTGCAATCCAGCGCCCTGCCCGGCTAACCAAACTAAAAGGGAATAGACCATGAAAGACGTAAAGGGAAAGGTCGCGTTCATCACCGGCGGCGCCAGCGGCATGGGTCTGGGCATGGCCCGGGCGTTCGCCGCGGCGGGCATGAAGGTCATGATCGGCGATATTGAAGCAGGCCCGGCGCAGGCCACCGTGGACGAACTGAAAGCCAAGGGCTATGAGGCCGCCTGTGTACAGGTCGACGTCACCAAGCCGGAGGACATGCACGCCGCCGCCAAAAAAACTGTCGACACGTTCGGCAAGGTGCATGTGATTTGTAACAATGCCGGCGTCGGTTGCGGAGGCAGAAGCGAAACCGCCAAAATGCGCAACTGGAAC